>JAFYSC010000163.1 GCA_017546635.1 Bacteroidaceae bacterium
AAGTGCTTGACATATTTGTCGCCATTGTACTTTGCAACGATGCGGTTAAACTTACTTCTATTGAGGAATGCAACCAATTGAGCAAAAACAAACTTGTCTTGGAACATAAGCTATCAGAATAAAACTGAAGCAAAGTTACAAATTCAAGTCCGTTCGCTTAAAAAACCTCCATAACTAACTATATTTCAATGATTTCAAAGAGCTTTTTCAAATTTTAATGGGACAGTAGTGATAATCTGTCTTAATTTTCATTGAGGTTCTTGTTGTAATATCTATAATACTTAGGACATCTTTCTTAGAAATAGAGACATCGCTTCATGTGTATCCTTAAGCATTTCTCCTAATAGTTCCGTTGGGGTGTTAGCATCCATATAAAATGTGCAACTACTTACCAGTACAGAATCGTTAGATATGTACCTTAATTTTGCAAACGGGCATTCAATGTTTACTTCATTACAAACTTCCCAAAGTCTCTCTTCCGAAAGACTTCCATCTTCACATTCCATACCCAAAGATATACAATTGCAACAATGGGAGCTGCCCGAGAGCACGGCCCACACTACCCTTTATATGCTGCACTTGCCGCAGAATAGTTGCGCCACGCATCGAGCAGAGCGCAGAAATCCTCGGGCAATGGTGAGTCGAAGTGCATCAGTTCCTTTGTAACAGGATGCACAAAGCCAAGCGTCTTTGCGTGCAGCGCCTGACGCGGACACAGCTTGAAACAGTTCTTTACGAACTGGCTGTATTTGTTGAACTGTGTGCCGCGGAGAATCTCGTCGCCGCCGTATACATCGTCGTTGAAGAGTATGTGGCCTATATGCTTCATATGCACACGTATCTGGTGCGTGCGTCCTGTCTCCAGGTTACACTCTATGAGCGACACATAGCTAAGACGCTCGAGTACGCGATAGTGCGTTACTGCGTGCTTGCCCACTGCATCATCGTCGGACACTGTCATCTGCAAGCGGTTACGGGGGTTACGTGTAATATTGCCCGTAACAGTTCCGGCATCGTCCTTGAGCGCGCCCCACACCACGGCGTTATATGTGCGCTGTGTGGTCTTGTTGAAGAACTGCTGTCCCAGGAATGCCTTTGCATAGGCTGTCTTTGCGACTACCAGAAGTCCCGACGTATTCTTGTCGATACGGTGCACAAGACCCACCTGCGGGTCGTTGGGGTCGAAATTGGGGTTATCCTTAAGATGCCACGCAACAGCATTTATGAGTGTCCCGTGCGTGTTTCCGCATCCGGGGTGCACCACCAGCCCTGCCGGCTTGTTCACCACCATCAATTCATCGTCCTCGTACACTATGTCGAGCGGGATATCCTCGGGGATTATCGTACTGTCGTACTCGGGACGGTTCATTGTAATTACAATCTCGTCCAGAGGCTTTACCTTGTAGTTGCTCTTTACGGCCTTTCCGTTGACAGCTATCGAACCTGCATCGGCTGCCTGCTGTATCTTGTTGCGCGAGGTATTCGCCATATGGTCGATAAGGAACTTGTCGATGCGCACAGGCGACTGTCCCTTGTCGGCAACAATTGTGATACGGCGCATCTGGGGCTCGGCCGCATCGACAAGCCCGTCAATGTCGACAAGCTCATCATCAAATTCCAAGTACTGTTCCTCGTCAATCATAGGTTTACTCGAACCAGGGTTCATCAATCACCACATCGGACTCATCCTCCTCGTCGTCGCCACTGCCAATCACAAGCACCACGGTAGAGCCAACGGGAATCTGCATTCCGTTGCGCAGGGTGTCCTTGCCGCACAAGAGCGAATATACCCAATCCTTTTCGCCGGGGACAAGCACATTGGCACCCAGCTTGAAGCCCGATGCACGCAAGCGTGCCTGAGCCTCACGCAACGAACTGTTGTCGACAACAGGCGGGATAACCTGCATAGGCTCGTGCGAAGAGCTCATAGTGAGCTCTATCTTGCGGCCCTCCTTTACTTTTGATGCAGCAACAGGACGCTGCTCGAGCACCTCGTCGTCCTTGGCACCCTTGACATATTTGTGGTCAACAATCTCAAAATCGAGCTTACGGCTACGCAAGGCCGATGCAGCCTCCTCGAGTTGCATTCCGCACAGGTTGGGTACCTCTATTGTCTTGCCGTGCTGTGTATAGCCGTCGAGCCATTCAAGTGCAACAAAAGGCACAGCTATGACAACCGCCAGCATTGCCAGGATGTTTATCAGTATTATCTTCAGATTCCTGTTCATATTCTCGGATATTTTTAACAACGTGCGAAGATACAAAAAAAAGGTAGCCCACACAACGGCACGCCACATTTTGCGCACGTTTTGCACATAATAGAGCCAAAAAATACCGAAAATCTATCACAAGCGCCACAACGCTCCCGACAACCGCGCCAGGAGCGACAATCAAAGTAGCATTAGACTTGCTTACTTGGCACTTTTATATTATCTTCGCAACATATTAACAAACAGAAAAACTGCAAGTATGAAAAAGATTCTTCCCCTTATAGTTATGCTGCTGTTCGCGACAGCGGCCGAGGCTCAGCTCTTCAAGAAGAGAGAGAAAGCCCCCGTAAAGACCGAGTATCTGCAAGGCGCCGTACCCGTCGAGAACAACCGTGTAGTGTTCCGCCACACCATAGCGGCACCCGGCCTGAGCGCACAGGAGATAAAGCAGCGTGTAGAGGAGTGGTACAACACACGCTACGTGAAGCCAACCATAATATCGGCAAAGGTCCTAAAGTCGGACAACAGCGGTACATTCGAGGCAAAGGCCGAGGAGTATATCGTGTTCAAGAAGAAACTGCTGGTGCTCAACAGGGCAAGAATATATTATTACCTGACAGTGAACTGCACCGACAACGGTTGCGAGGCGATAATTTCGCGCATCACATACTGGCACGACGACGAAGCGCCCGACGGAGGCATACGCTACAATGCCGAGGAGATAATAACCGACAAGGAGGCACTGAACGGAGGGAAGCTCAGGAAGCACCCCGGCCGATTCCGTACCAAGACCATCGACCTGAAGAACGGGCTTTTCGAGGAGATAGAAAAAGCCATAAACCGATAAAGATATGAAGACAGACAAGATAAGATTCATTCTCAACACCCTCTTCCTTATTGGCGTTGTAATAACAATGATACTGTACTTTATACCCGGCTGTCGCGAACCGTTCTTTTACTGCGGATTCATCACACTGTCGGTCAAGGTAATCGAATTCATCCTGCGTTTCGTATACTGAAAGGCCCATAGCCTTCGGATACGGCATACCGGCATACCTCAAAAACAGATTTCATTCATACTATCGCCCGACATTACAGACTGGATACAAGAAACAGCCTATTCCTAAGAAGCTGTTTAATTTATATCGTCAAGTTTTTTATAGGTCAAAAAATAGTGTCAGCGAGCAAAACGCAAGTTTACTTGCAGGTTTTTCAGCGAATGCAACATAGTTTTGGCGCAAAGCAAAATGGAATGTTTTACTATTTTTCGAGGGAGCGTAGCGGGCTACGTAACCGGGAGAAAGAAGAAAACGGGCAATTTTGAACATAAAAAACAACGAAACAACGACTTCCAATATTAGAAAAACTTTTTTTTAGAAATTTATACAGCTTCTAGAATATGAGAAGAATATTCTTATTCACAATACTCCTCCTGCTGCTGCCCGCCACCCTCTGTTCCCAGGCATTGCGCACCAACGACGCCAATGCACAGGCTGGCAAGAGCACCGGCTTTGGCAGCGGTGACATTTTCAACCCCTTTGCAAAGGACACCACCAAGAGCGAAAAGGTGACCGCACCCAAAGAGATTCACCAGTGGCATATAGATGAGCTTATGGGCACCCCGATACCCGTAAACGCCGATACCCTGCCCCACCTTTACCAGAACTGGCATATGACCGAGGGTATGAACGGCGAATACAACTTCTTGGGAAATATGGGTGCTCCGCGCCAGTCGAGAATATTCTTCAACCGCCCCTCGGATACACAGTATAATTTCCTTGCGCCCTACGACTACTTTGTCGTACGCCCGGGAGAGTTGTTCTTCACCGACACAAAATCGCCCTACACGAACCTCAGCTACAATGAGTCGGGCGACAAAGTGACTGGCGACGACCGTTTCCGTGCCTATTTCGCAACAAATGCAGGCAAGAAGTTCGGTGTTGGCTTTCTGTTCGACTACCTTTACGGACGCGGACGCTACGACAACCAGTCGACAGCGTTTATGAACTTCTCGCTCTTCTCGTACTACCGCAGCGACAAGTACAACTACCACCTGTTGGCAAGCCGCTACCACATTAAAATGGCCGAGAACGGCGGTATAACCGACGACGAGTACATCACCAATCCCGAGAAGACCGACGGCGCAAACAGCAACTTCGGTACAACAGACATCCCCGTCCACCTCGACCGCACCTGGAACCGCAACGAGGTATACACAGCGTACTTCAGCCACAACTACAATTTCGGTTTCTACAAGAAGGTGCGCAAGGACATAAGCGGCGACAGCATTGCAAACGAGGTGAACAGATATATGAACGAGCGCAGTGCAGCGCAGACCGACAGCACACTGACAGCAGGCACAAACGACAGCATTGCCACCAGACAGGCTTCAGCAGTGAGCGATGATGAGCTCGAGATGCGCTTTATACCCGTAGCGCGCATAACACACACTGCCGACCTCACCACAAACCGTCACGAGTTCCTCTCGTACGAGCCGGCCAACAACTACTACGCACACAACTACCTGCCCTATGACTCCATAGACCGTACCGACTACTGGACACTGAAGAACACCGTTGCACTGTCGCTGCGCGAAGGCTTCAACAAATGGGCGATAGCCGACATAACAGCATACGTAAGCTATGTATACAGCAACTACAGACAGCCCGACACAATAGGAACAAGGGAGTACCGCCTGCGTACCGATGAACACACACTGATGATAGGCGGACAGATAGAGAGCACACGCAACAGATACCTCAAATACAAGCTGCGCGGCGAGACTGCCGTATCGGGAAACGACCTGGGAGCATTCAACATCGAGGGTAAGGGCGAGCTCAACCTGCGCCTTCTGAAACAGGACAGCAAGCTCACACTCAATGCACACATAAAGAACAACCGTCCGTCGTACTACTACCGCCACTACCACTCGGAGCACTACTGGTGGGACAAGAACCTCGACAAGGAGTTCCGCACACGCATAGAGGCAGGAATTGCACTTCCACGCTGGAAGACAAGCATCAAGGCCGGCATCGAGAACATAAAGAACTACACATATTTTGCAAACACCCCGGTAGCCAATGGCAACAGATACCTGAGCGACATTACCGTAAAGCAGGAAAGCAGCAACATACAGGTGCTCTCGGCAACGCTGAAGCAGGACTTCGGGGCGGGCCCATTGAACCTCGAGACAGAGTTCACATACCAGAACAGCAGCAACAAGAGCATCCTTCCCCTGCCCGACTTCAACGCATACGCCAACCTGTACATAAAGTTCCGTATAGCAAAGGTGCTCAACACCGAGCTTGGAGCCGACTGCCGCTATTTCACATCGTACTATGCTCCCGACTACTCGGCAGCACTCGGACAGTTTGTGCAGCAGAACCAGAACGACAAGATTTCCATAGGAAACTACCCCGTAGTGAGCGTATATGCAAACTTCCTGCTGAAGGAGACACGCTTCTACGTTATGTACTATCACGTGAACGAGGGCACAGGCAACAGGAACTATTTCCTTGCCCCCCACTACCCTATGAGTCCTAAAGCCCTATGGTTCGGACTCTCGTGGAATTTCTACAACTAAAACCGAGGCACTATGAACATAAACATAAAATGGGGATTTATAGGCTGCGGCGAGGTGACAAAGAAAAAGAGCGGCCCTGCATTCAACCTTATCAAAGGTTCCGAAGTGGTTGCCGTTATGGGCCGGGACAAGGAAAAGACCAAAGAATATGCCCGCAGCTTCAACATACCACGCTGGTACACCGACGCACAGGAGCTCATTGACGACCCCGAGGTAAATGCCATATATATAGCCACTCCTCCCTCGTCGCACGCCACATACGCCATTATGGCAATGAAGTCGGGCAAACCCGTATATGTCGAGAAGCCCCTTGCCGCCAACTACGAGGACTGCGCACGCATCAACCGCATATCGCGCGAGACAGGCGTACCCTGCTTTGTGGCATATTACCGCCGTTACCTGCCCTACTTCCACAAGGTAAAGGAGCTCATTCCCCGTCTGGGCAAGGTCCTCAACGTACAGATACGTTTCTCGGTACCTCCTCGCGACCTCGATTTCAACAGGAGCAACCTCCCCTGGCGCGTACAGCCCGACATTGCAGGCGGAGGATACTTCTACGACCTTGCAGCGCACCAGCTCGACCTTCTGCAGGATATGTTCGGATGCATCCTCGAGGCAGAAGGATATACGGCCAACCGCGGCGGACTATACAAGGCCGAGGATACAGTAAGCGCCTGCTTCAAGTTCGAGACAGGCATTCCCGGCTCAGGCTCCTGGTGCTTCGTTGCCAACGAGCTTGCAAAAGAGGACAACATCGAGATATTCGGCAGCGAAGGTACATTGCGTTTCTCGGTATTCACATTCGAGCCGATAGTATTTATGGGAACAAACGGAAGAGAAGAGTTCAAAGTACCCAATCCCACATACGTACAGCTGCCCCTTATCAAGAACATTGTAGAGCACCTTCAGCAGAAGGATATATGCGCCTGCGACAGCATAAGTGCCACCCCCACAAACTGGGTAATGGACAAGATACTCGGCAAGATACTATAAACAAACAAGGCATCTAGCGCGTTCAAACAGATGCAATGAATATACCAGGCAAATATCTGCACATAATACTGACGGCGACGATACTATCCGTCGGCACTGCATCATACGCCCAAAAGGATAATAGCTGGAGCAGTTATCCCGACAAGATAATGGGGCTCACACAGCAAGGATTAGAAAAGACCAGCCATATCATAGAGAAATACCTTGACGAGAAGGACAGCGTATACGTAACGCCCAACAGGTACCGCCTCACGCTGATGACACAGTACACCAACAGCTACGAATACTACCGCTTCTCGGCACAGTCGCCCTACAGCACGCAGAGCATCACACTCGCGCCAAGCAACTGCGATAAATTGGGATTCTACATAGGCTGGAAGTGGATATTCCTCGGCTGGTCGTTCGATATGGACAGGAACAGCGCCAAGAACGACTGGAACTTCAGCTTCTACACATCGAAGGTAGGCATCGACCTCTTCTACCGCGAACGGAGCGAAGGATTCAGGATAAGGGCCCTCGACGGCTTTCTGGACAAGAGCGGTAACATCATCGACAAATACAACCCCCATTTCGACGGAATATCCGTAGAACAGAAGGGAGTGAACCTGTACTACATCTTCAACAACAAATACTTCTCATACCCCGCAGCATACAGCCAGACGACCAACCAGCGCATAAGCAGCGGCTCGTTCCTGCTTGGTTTCAACTACTCCGAACAGTCGTTCCGCCTCGACCCCTCATATTTGGACATACACATACAGCAAGGCCTGGCAGCAGACCTAAAATTCAACAGGATAAGATACAAGGAACTGAGCATCAACTTTGGCTACAGCTACAACTGGGTATTCGCAAAAGACTTTCTGGCAAACCTATCGCTCACCCCAGCCATAGGATACAAAGATACCAAATTCAGATTCGAGAACGGCAAGGAGTTTATCAACAACATCAATTTCGACTTCATATCACGCGCAGCACTTGTATATAACAATACACGGTATTTCGTAGGCCTATCCATTGTCTCACACACCTATTCATACCGCAAGACAGGGCTATCCATTGTCAATGGATTCGGCACAATCAACGTTTATACAGGCATCAATCTTTTCAAGAAGTGAGTGAGGACTTCTCTAGTAACCTTAAAGACACCAAAGACCTTAGAAGGCTCAGTAGCAAAAAGGTGTGGGTAATTTGCTTATATTAATGGAGCACCATATAATTTCATCTGTTTAAGCAGGTAATTTTCAGACCAACTGCACGCCGAAAAGAAATTCAATTGCGGGTAGGCGGTTTTAGGAAATAGTGTGAGGTATGTTTAACCGCTAGTTAGACGCGCGTAGCGTGGCTAACTGAGGGCGGTCCGCAACACCCTTAAAACAGCCGTTAGCCGCAATGACAAGCAAGTACCCGACCGAGTGCACGCATTCTTGCGTCACGAGCAAAGGGGACTTGCGACAATTTCTTTTGTGCAAGGTTTTTTGCTACTTTTTCCGAAAAAAGTAGGGCAAAGAAAATATTAAAATGAGAGAATAGCCGCAAAATAACACCGAGAAGGTGGTTGAAAGAATTATTATCCACAGTAAATTTCTACTGAACCCCTTAGAAACCTTATAGGCTCTAGAAAAAAGCACAAAAAAGAAGAGCCCTAACAACATTAGAGACCCTAATGACCTTAAAGACCTTAGAGTCACTAAAGACATTATAGTCCCTAGGAAAAAGCACAAAAAAAAGAAGAGCCTTAGCGTCAGCTAAAGCTCTTCTCGAAAAAAAGTGGCGATGACCTACTCTCCCA
>JAFYSC010000164.1 GCA_017546635.1 Bacteroidaceae bacterium
CTATTGTCTCCCAAGAGTTGTCGGTGCTACCGTCGTTTATGAATATAATCTCGTAGGTGAACCTGTTCTCGTCCATCACGCGCTCAATCCAGGCGGTGAGCTCGGGGAGCGATTCTGCTTCGTTGTATAGTGGTATTATAACCGAAATATCCATATTCTTTTGTGCTTTTTATTGTTGGGGATTGCGCTTTACGAACAGTGCTATAATTGCCGACAGCAGGATTCCGTTCATAATGTTCGATGTGAACATATTGAATACTATTCCCTTTGTACCCATCGCAAGGAACTGTTCTATCGACTTGTTCAATTCTGTGCTCAGTTCTCCGAACTGTGCTTTGTTCTCTTCCATTATCCTGCTTGTCTCCATAAGCAACTGCATAATGAAGCCGTTGTCCATAAACTGGAAATAGACGAAATGTGCAACAGCCGAGAGCAGCGAGGCGCAAAAATACATTACAAAAACAAATGTGAACGCCTTGCCGAACGGCAATATGCCGTTGCACTCGCTTCGGCGGTAGCTCTTTGCAAGATATCCCGCATAAAACGGCGATGCAATGTTGAGCGCCAGGAACAGCAGGGTGAATAAAGGGCTGCCAAAGCCTGCAATGCACGATGCATACATTGCAATCCACAGCAATCCGAGTAGTGTGCCGCCTTGCATTGCACTGTTATAAAAAATTCTGTTATCTGTTTCTGTAGACATTGGTTGGAACATATTTCTTATTCTATGCGAAGATACTGTAAACAGCCGAAGATAACAAGAATTTTATGCTTGTTTTGTCTCCAATACTCTATTTAGGCTTGTTTCTTTGGGGTGGTAGATGTATATTTGTGCCTTCAATGATGTGAAAAAACAGTGAATGGAACAATATAGATACTGTATATGAAAGCTATGATTTTTGCAGCGGGTCTAGGAACCCGTCTTAAACCGATAACCGATACTATGCCAAAGGCTCTTGTGCCTGTATGCGGGAAACCTTTGCTTGAGCACGTGGCGCGCAAATTGTGGTCGGCCGGTATAAATGAAACTGTTGTCAACGTGCACTATTTTGCCGACAAGATTGAGGAGTGGGTGGCACAGCAGGAGTGGATAACCACGGAGCACGATGGACATACAAGCAGGAATATGCTCTTTGAAATCAGCGATGAGAGAGGGCTTTTGCTGGAGACGGGCGGTGCTGTGCTCCACGCCCGCCGCTATCTCGAGGGCTGCGGCAGTTTCCTTATACATAATGTCGATATCCTGTCCGATTGCGACATCGACTGGTTCAAGGCACAGGTAAAGGAGGATGCCTTGGCGACACTCCTTGTGAGCGAGAGAAAAACCACGCGTTTCCTGCTCTTCGCTCCCGATACACTGCGCCTTGTGGGTTGGATGAATACCGATACGGGCGACAACTGCGTAATATCTCCCGACATTAATCCGCGGGAGTGCCGCGCTCTTGCCTTTTCGGGAATACATATACTGAGCGACAGGGTGCTTGCGCTTATGGATGAGTATGTGAAGGAAAAGGCTCTTCCCTGTGACCCCGATAAGGGTGCGCGTTTCCCCATAATGAGTTTTTATATGTGGGCTGCTGCGAAATATCCTATATACGGTGCGGTTGCCCCGCATCTTGAGTTTATCGATGTGGGTAAGCTCGATGCGATTAAACCTGCCGAGGATTTTGTGTTGCGCAGCAATTGTTGAAAGAACATCTCTCTGCAATAAGGCTTGGAAAACCTCTTCCAAGTCATTCTATTTCGTGCAATAATTTGGCAAAATGCGTGCGGTGAGAGTGGGTTGAGAATGAATTTAACCTATTTGTGGCAAATATTGTACTTTCATATTTGCTTAATAAGAAAAAATAGCCTATCTTTGCAGCACAATTTTACGAACGTTCTTTTTTCATAATAGATGGGTAAGTCCTATACGGCCAGCTCCTAGCGAATCCTCCAGGGCTTGACCGCAGCAAAGGTAGTTGGTTGTAGCGGCGCGATATAGGTAGCTTACCCACCCTTAGGGCAGTCACTTTAGTGGCTGCCTTTTTTTATGTCCGGATTTGGGCTCAGTAGAAAATTACTGTGGACAAAAATTCTTTCAACCACATTCTCGGTGTTATTTAGCGGCTATTCTCTCGTTGTAATATTTTCTTCTGCTTTCTTTTTTTGCGAAAAAAAGAAACAAAAAATACATTGCACAAAAGAAATTGTCGCAAGTCCCCTTTGCTCGTGACGCAAGAATGCGTTCACTCGGTCGTGTACCAGTTTGTCATTGCGGCTTACGGCTGTTTTAGGGTGTTGCGGAATTATAATCGACAATGCTTGCAGCAATCGGTCACGCGCAGTACAGGCGAAGCTTTTACCGCGTGGGTTGCGATAAGCAAGCATTGTCAGCGTCCGGCGGTTGTACATTCACTTCGTGCAAGCTTGACTACACTCATTGCGTGTGAATACAAGCATTCACCCATTCGCTTGCACAAGCTTTCTCTCGCGCTTTTTCCTTAAAACCGCCTACCCGCAACCAAAATTTCTTTTCGGCGTGCAGTTGGTATAAGAATTACCTGTTGCAATAGATAAAATACACAGGGTAATTCCATTAAAGAATGTAAATTGTCCACATCTTTTTTTTCTACTGAACCCGAATTTGTCTGAAAACAGGGTCGGCAAGATAGAAAACAAGAAAGCCTGCTATCATAATAATAGCAGGTATTTTAGTTTACCGCGGCTGCTGTCTGCACCCTTCACTTATGTTGCGCGCCGGGAGGATGCTATCACAGCAGCCGGGTAATATGTAAACAGATTTGTTGGCATTTAGTTTATCCAACGATAGTCTTTTTAGGTTGTATTGCGGTAAATTGTCTTCCTTTAATTTGTATGGTTGCCGATAAATAGGTATTTTAGCCGAATAATCGAATAAATGATAATATTATGAGCGAAATTAAAGATAAAATGTTGGAGCGTTTCCTCGACTACGTCTCCTTCGATACTCAATCCGATGACGAAGCAACGTGCGTGCCCACCACCGAGGGACAGTTTGTGTTTGCCCGCTACCTTGAGCAGAAACTCAATGAGATGGGGCTCGAAGATGTTACCCTCGACGACAAGGGGTATCTGTATGCAACGCTGCCCTCGAACAGCAGCCGCGAGTTGCCCACCATAGGCTTCATCGCACACGTGGATACA
The DNA here is from genome assembly GCA_017546635.1 of Bacteroidaceae bacterium. GTDB lineage: Bacteria > Bacteroidota > Bacteroidia > Bacteroidales > Bacteroidaceae > HGM04593. The sequence continues at coordinate 3,166 of JAFYSC010000164.1, forward strand.
AGCCCCGATATGAGCGGAAAGAATGTGAAACCGCGTGTAGTAGAATCGTACGACGGAACAGACATTCCTCTCGATGCCGAGGCTGGTATAATACTCACTACAACCGATTTTCCCGAGGTGAAGGACTATATCGGCCACGATTTGGTGGTTACCGACGGACATACCCTTTTGGGAGCCGACGATAAGGCCGGTATTGCCGAGATTGTCTCTGCTGTAGCTTATCTGCAGGCTCATCCCGAGATTGAGCACGGTAAAGTGCGCATAGCCTTCAACCCCGATGAAGAGGTTGGCCGTGGAGCACATAAATTCGACGTGCCCCTCTTTGGTTGCGATTGGGCCTACACTGTTGACGGCAGTTGCGAGGGCGAGATAGAGTTCGAGAATTTCAATGCTGGCAGTGCGACATTCAATATTCAGGGACGCAACGTGCACCCCGGTTATGCCAAGGGCAAGATGCTCAACGCTCTGCGTGTGGCAACAGCAATAGTCGGTGCAATTCCCGCCGTTGAGTCGCCCGAGTGTACCGAGGGTTACGAGGGCTTCTATCACCTTATGGGTATAAACGGAGGAGTAGACTCGGCTTCGGTATCATATATCATACGCGACCACAGCAAGGATATTTTCGAGGATAGAATGGCGTTTATGCAAAAGGTCGCCGACAGTATCAACGCGCAGTATGGCGAGGGTACTGTATCGCTCGACCTCAAGGTGCAGTACCGTAATATGCGCGAGATGGTAGAGCCCAAGATGTATATAATAGACCTTGCCAAGAGCGCAATGCTACAGGCTGGTGTAGAACCCAAGGTGAAGCCCATCCGCGGAGGAACCGACGGTGCTCAGTTGTCGTTTATGGGGTTGCCCTGTCCCAATCTCTTTGCAGGAGGCATCAATTTCCACAGCCGTTATGAGTTCGTGTCGGTACAGGTGATGGAGAAGGCGGTTATGACAATCGTCAAGATAATAGAAGGAGTTGTAAAATAAAAGTAATATAGTATGTCATTGTTAAGAGTTCTTCTTGCGATAATATTTCCACCCCTTGCTGTTGCCGACCGTGGCTGCGGCTCGGTGTTGGTTGTATTATTGCTCACAGCGTTCGGCTGGGTTCCGGGTGTAATAGCTGCATTGGTAATTTTAAATAAAGACTGATGGACGAGAATATAGAGTATTTGCAGAATTTTGAGAAACGCGTGCAGGATGAGTTGCTTAAGCTTTGTACCTCGTACAAGATGCTCGACGGAGTGTTGCTTTCGTCCGAGGATGTCGAGGCGCGTTGGGAACCGCTTGCACTCGATTATATGTCCGATGCCGTTGCGCAGATTAACGAGTATCCTGCAGTGGCGGTAGCCTGGGCCGGTTATATGGGTATGGCAGTGGCCAATTTATGGGATAAGGATTGGGAAGCGCATTGCAACGACGAGTACCGTTCGCTCTACGGTGAGGCGGGCTTCGATGATATGGACGAACATATAGTGCGTGACATTATCGGCTTGCCGCTTGCTTCGCCCCAGGCAAAGGAGATAGAGGAGATGATGCGCCGCTGTGCCTATTCGGCGCTGTCGCTCATCAGGCACGAGGATATTCTTCCCCAGAGCCCTATGGCATATTATACCTTTGCCCGCACAGTAAAGGTGATGTACCGCATAGGCGCAGCAATAGAACTCAAGAGACTCGGATATAAGTTCGAGAAGGTCGACTTGCCGATGGCCTGATGTCCAATGGACGGATACCGGGCATCTCTGCTTGAATGATAAAACAAAATAGACATCCTCGTTCAGGGGATGTCTATTTTATGTTATGTGTCTGCATATTATAATGTTACAGCCTGATATCCGATGTTGCAGTATATGTTGCCGGTGTGGCTTGGAAATCAGATTGTATCTACGCTCTTTATGATGCTGCTGGCAAAGTCGAAATCCTCGGGGTTGTCAATGTCCACGCTCTCAATGGCGTCGGTTATTGCAAAATAGGGAGTGTTTCCTATCCTTTGTCCAAGTTCGGTCCACACTTCGCGACGGAATATGTAGAATGCACTTGTCTCTACATATATAGGCTCAATCGTCTGGGTGCGTGGAATCTCCTTGAGCGAATAGTTAAGTGGAGTGCCGTTGTACCACGTGAATGTCTGTATCTTCTGTGCCGAGAATGCCGAGTCGTGTTTCTCCGATGTCACAGCCTGCAGGGCATCCTCTATTGTCTCGGCCTTGACGAAGGGCGATGTAGTGTGCGCAAGCATATATACGTCGGCTTCAATCTCCTTGACAAATGCTTCGTATATCTCTTTTCCAAGTGTCTCGTCTCCGTCGAGCGAGGTGTCGCGCTTGAGGAACTTTACACCTTCGGGAAGGTAGGGGATTATGCTCTCCTGGCTGCAATAGACATATATCTCGTCCAACCCCTGCACCTTTACAAGTGTCTCCAGAATGTATTGCAGCAGAGGCTTTTCGCCAAGCATCTTGAGGTTCTTGCCTACTACTCGCTTGCTGTTCAGTCTTATGGGTACAAAAGCAACAGTCTTCATGTCAGATACAGCTGAACATATCTATTACTCCCACGAATTTACCCTCAGAATTTACAACAATTATTGAGTGTACGTTGTGTTTGCGCATTATCTCTTCGGCCTCTGTGAGCTTTGCATTTTCCTGTACTGTTTTGGGATTGTGGCTCATAAGGTCGTTTGCTGTAAGCTCGAAGAAGTGCTCCTGGTCGCGCTGCATTGCACGGCGTATGTCACCGTCGGTAACAACGCCAAGGATATTGTCGTTCTCAATTACAACTGCTATACCCATCTTTGCGCGGCTGATGTGCATCAATGCATCGCTTATCTTTGAGTCGCGGGTAAGGATGGGAAGGTCGGTACTCACCATATAGTCCTTTACGCGTGAGAGCAGCTTGCGTCCCAATGCGCCTCCGGGGTGGAACTGTGCAAAGTCCGATGCCTTGAAGTTACGCACTGTCATAAGTGCGCACGCCAGCGCGTCGCCCATAGCGAGTGTCGCTGTTGTCGATGATGTGGGTGCAAGGTTCAAAGGGCAGGCCTCCTTGTTCACTGCTACGTTCAGGTGGCAGTCCGAGTATTTTGCTAGCAGTGACGCCGGATTGCCCGACATTGATATGATGGGAATGTGACGCTCTGTCAATCGGGGAATGAAACGCAAAAGCTCATCGGTCTGTCCCGAGTTCGAGATTGCAAGTACCACGTCTCCAGGGGTGAACATACCGAGGTCGCCGTGGAAAGCATCGAGCGGGTTAACAAAGAACGAGGGGGTGCCTGTACTTGCAAGGGTCGATGCAATCTTGGCTCCTATGTGGCCCGATTTTCCTACACCCGTTACAATTAGCTTGCCTTTGCCTCCAATGATAAGCTCAACTGCCTTTGTGAAATTATCGTCAAGTTTAGGGATGAGGTTTAGGATTGCCTCGGCCTCGTCCTGAAAACATTTTATAGCTACGCTGATAATATCTGTCATTTTTGTCTGCCTGTTTACTTTGGTTGTATTTATGCTACTTTTCTCCAAATTTCCGCAAAGGTAGTGGTTTTTGCGTTAAATTACAATAGAATGATTTGTAATCTTCCATTCTTACACTTTAAGGAATATCTTTTGCTTGTAGAGGAAAGCCAATATTCCGAATATTATTATGCTGTTTCCGGCTGTGAGTATGATGGGATAGTATTCTCCTGTGAATTGCTCAAAGCCGTGTAGCAGCGAGTCGGCAACGCCGCGGAAATTTATGATGCTGCCCAGCAGATACGCTGCTATGGCGTTGCAGCCATAGTACTGGAGCCATTGCAAGCCGCGTTTGTGCCCTTTTACATCTATCCACCAATAGAAGAACGCAAGCAGAATATAACACCATCCGCCACTGTACAGTGTCATACTGCCGCTCCATATACGCTTTATAATAGGATGCCAAATACCCCATATTTCTCCTGCTGCAATAAGTGCAATACCCATTATGAGCAATCTTATCGCGGTCTTTTCCCTGTTGCTGTTACCGTTCTTTATTATTATTCCTGCAAGGTTTCCCATTGCTACGGTACAGCAGAATGTGAGGCTGCTCCATATCCACGTGTAGTCGTACCAGGAGGCGAACTGCCACGTTCCGTTTGCTGCAATATGGCTGCCGTCGCGGAACCGTCCGAGCAAAAGCTTGTCAACTGTGCAGGCAAAATTGCCTTGCGGAGTCCAATCGCCCGATAGAGCCAACGGCAGTGTGTAAATTATTAACAGCGCTGCAATTACGGCTATTTGCGTCTGCGGCTTGAGGTATAATGCCATTGGCACAGTGAGCAGGTAGCCCACGGCTATTGCCTGAAGGGTGTTGCTGTATAGGTATATGCGGTCGGGGTCGAGGCTCAGGATGTTGCCTTGTACAACCATTCCCAGAAAAAAGAGCAGGATAAATCTCTTTATCACTCTAATCCACAATTTTGCAGTGCTGTTGCTCTGTCGGTATTTTGGCAACGAGAATGGCATTGTCACTCCCGACATAAATAGGAAAAGGGGCATTACAAGGTCCCACGCACTGAACCCCTCCCACTGTGCGTGGTCTATCTGCGACAGCAGGGTGGTGTTGAGGAGACTGTAATCCGATTTTGCAAGCAGGGGGTAGAGTATGGGCTGTAGTCCTACGAGCATAAAGAGGTCGGCGCCACGCAGAATGTCGAGCGATAATATTCTTTTGTTCTTCATATTAATGAGGTTGTTTTTGTTTGCCTGTATTTCAAATATGGAATGTCATCTTTCTTTGCAAAGATACGTATAAGCGAGCGAAATAAAATCAAGCTTGCTCGAATATTTCTCAGCGAGTGCAGATTATCTTTTCGTGCTAATTCCGTTATTTGTTTGCCGTAACGAAATATTTTTGTATTTTAGCAACGTTTTTACAATATAAATATATAGGAATAATTATGGATATACTGCTTTTCTTGGGTGGAATTGGATGGGGCGAGATTCTTGTTATTGCACTTGTTGTACTGCTTTTCTTTGGAGGAAAGAAGATTCCCGAAATGATGCGCGGAATAGGCAAGGGAATAAAAAGCTTCAAGGATGGAATGAACGGTGCCGATGATAATGAAGAGAGCGGCAAGAACAAATCTTGAATATGTTTTTTTATGCAGCATAATACAGTGTATGTGGCAGGTGTTGCCGGCTGTGTGTTTGCTGTTTGCTTGAACTCTATAATCCTCTTTCTGTAGAATATTGGAAAAGGAATATACTTTCTGGGAACATCTCGAGGTACTGCGTTGGAGCATAGTACGTTGTCTGGGTGTAGTGCTGCTGCTTTTTGCAGTGGCGTTTGCTTTTATGCCCTCCATCTTCGACTCCTTTGTCCTTGCTCCTGCCGGAACCGAATTCTTTATGTTCAATTTGCCGGGAATGAGTATGGATATTACCGAACCCCTGACAATACTGAACATAAATCTCTCTACCCAGTTTCTTACTCATATAAGTACCTCCTTCTGGTTGGCATTGATTGTGTCTTTTCCATACATCGTATTCGAGGTATGGCGTTTCATAAGTCCGGCGCTATATGACAACGAACGGGGCAGTGCGGCATTTGCTTTCATATTCGGTACTGTGATGTTCTATATCGGCTGCATTGTCGGATACTGCGTAGTCTTTCCTGTGACATTGAATTTTCTGGCGCGCTACCAGTTGAGTGCTGCAATAACCAACAGTATTTCGCTCAATTCGTATATGAGCACTTTCCTGTTCATTATCTTTATGATGGGAATAATGTTCGAACTTCCTCTGCTTTTGTGGTCGCTTGCCCGTATGGGAATTGTCGATAGAGGCCTGCTGGTGAAATACCGTAGGCACGCAATAGTTGCACTTATGGTGATTGCTGCAATAGTAACTCCCACGGGTGACCCGTTTACCCTGATGATTGTGTTTCTTCCGCTTTATTTCCTTTATGAACTTGGAGTACTGATGGCACGTACCATAGGTTCCAGGCA
>JAFYSC010000165.1 GCA_017546635.1 Bacteroidaceae bacterium
ACTCCAATAGCTCTACTGCCCCGGGAATAAGCTTTTTCTTTGTGGGTATGCGTCCGAGCGACTCCTTGCAAAAACGTGCAGCAAGCTGACTGTCGTGTACGCCTACAGCCTCTAGCGGATAGCTGAAACGCATTGCGTTGAGTTCATCCTTAGTTATTTCTCCACGGCCGTACATTTCCCACAATTCAAGGTTGCGCGGAGCATATAAGCCCATATATTGCTCGAACGACTCGAAGAACCTGTCATAACCGAGAAGATTGTATGCCTCGTTGAATGACTCCCACGACGCTGCCGAGAAGTCATAGAGTGTATCGTCAAGGTCTATGAACACGTTCCTTATTCCTTTTTCCATACTCATTCCAATTATACTTTTATGCTATTGACACCTTAGGCATATCCTTTGATATGCCCGATTCCATTCACAAGAAAAAGGGTGTGCCTTTTTTGTATCGACACACCCTGTTATATTTTACAGCCGGACCTGTATCACCAGATAACGCGACAGTTCCCAGAACTTGTCGGGGTTGGTTATTGTAAGGACATATTCCTTGTTCTTGTCACGCTCCAGCCTATAACTGCCTTCGGGATGTATTGTGAGCAACTTTGCACCTTTTACGTTTGTAGGGATTGTTGTCAGGCTTCGCTTATCGGCTTTTGTAAAGTAGTCGAGGTTGGCATCCTGTTCCTGAAGCACATCACCGCTCTTCAAAATCTTCTCTTCCTTAAGTTCGCTCTTTGTACCTATGGCATACCATACAGTGTTCAACTCGTTCTCCTGACGCTTTATTGTACGTCTGCTATCGGCGTTCTGTGTAGCAAGCACGGTCACAGTGCTATCGAGCTGTACAATATCCAGCTCCTTGTCTGCCAGCACCTTGCGAAGCGCTGCTATCTCCTCGCTCTTCTCAACCAGTTGTTGCTGCAGCTTGTTTATCATCTGCTTGAGCTGCGCCGATGCCGACTTATTCTTGCTTATCTCGTTCTTTAGCCTCTCAATCTCGGCCTTATTATTGGCAAGCGTATTGTTGATGAATGCCATGTCGCTTGCGATTGCCTCCTTACGGCTTATCTCATTGCCTGCGGCACTGCTGTTTATACGGCCCTGAGCCTCATTTATGGCACGGAATCCATCCTCAATGAAGTTCATTGTGCTTATCATCTCATTCAACGCAGCCTCACGCTCGCTGATGACATTCTGCAATGAGTCGTTCTGAGTCATCAGAGTCTTGCGGTTGGGACCTTGCTGACAACTTGCAAGAAGTGCAGCAATCATAGTGAACAGTACTATACTCTTTTTCATATTCTTTCTCTTTTTAATTTGTTCGACAATTAAGAAGCTGTTATGATTTTACCGAATTCTATTGAGAGGACTACTCCTGTGCTCCACCAACAATGAGCACAAACTCGCCCCTGGGCTCGTTGGCAGTAAAATGCGCCACGAGTTCGGCAAGCGTACCTCGTACGCACTCCTCGTGCAACTTTGATATCTCGCGCACTGCAGCTGCCTGGCGCTCTTCACCAAAGACCTCTTTCAGCTGAGTGAGGGTCTTCAGCACACGATAGGGCGACTCGTAGAAAACAATTGTGCGTTCCTCGTCCTTTAAGGCATTAAGCCTTGTCTGCCTTCCTTTCTTCTGCGGCAAAAAGCCCTCGAAGACGAACTTGTCGGACGGAAGAGCCGAACTTACAAGGGCTGGTACAAAAGCTGTCGCACCGGGCAGACACTGCACATCGACACCGTTATGCACGCATTCGCGCACTAGAAGAAAGCCCGGGTCGGATATTGCAGGTGTGCCTGCATCGGAGATGAGCGCTACGTGATGTTCGCAATTCCTGATACGCTCGGCAAGGGAGCCAACAGTCTTATGTTCATTGAACTTATGGTGCGAATATGCAGGAACCTGTATATCAAAGTGCTTCAGCAGCTTGCTCGATGTACGGGTATCCTCGGCAAGAATAAAATCGGCCTCACGCAATATCCTCAGCGCACGCATTGTAATATCCTCGAGATTACCTATCGGTGTAGGTACAACATATAATATTCCCATAATTTCTGCAGTTGTGTTGGACAAAGCGGCAAAATGCGGGCAAGAACTGCTGCAACGCCACCCCGCTCCATTTCTATTATTTTGCAAAAATAGCAGATAATGTTTAATTTGTTACATTTTTAACAAATAAAAGCACTAATTAAAAATATTGGTAATAAATTGATGCCAAATATTGATAATAGGGATTAAATTCATAACTTCGCAATATTGCCACGAATGGCACTATTACAAACAAAAGACCACAATGATGACAGACAACGAAATATCAGTAGGACGCTTCCTGCGCATTGTACTTATTCTAATCACAATAGGGATACTGTACTTTATCCTCGACAGTTTGAGCACTGTACTGCTGCCATTCTTCGTAGCGTGGCTTATAGCATACCTGCTCTATCCTATGGTATGCTTTTTCCAGTACAAGGCAAGGCTAAAATACAGGATGCTGGCAATAGTGGCATCGCTCATTGTCATGTTCGCTGCAATAGCCGGAGTATTCCTGCTTATCATACCTTCCATCATCGACGAGTTCACCACATTCAAGGGTGTTGCGATATCATTCTTTGCCGAGCAGGCAATGAACCCCACAATACCGTCACTTGCAGCCGATTACATACGGGAA
>JAFYSC010000166.1 GCA_017546635.1 Bacteroidaceae bacterium
GCACGATATGTGACAAAAGTATTCCAGTTGAATCCCATCTCAATTTTACTGCCATTTGTAACGTAGGACATTGTATACCATAGTACGAGCTCGTTTATAAAAACGATAGAGGCTACTACAGGAATCGGCAAAAGAAACACGTGCACAGTTTCGAGTTCAGTATTTACAAACTTAACGTATAACAAAAAATAAAATAGCGACAAGAAATAGGTGTTGAACATATAGCCGCTATAATTCTTGCCAAAATCGAAGCCCGAAGGAGTACATCTTACATTGAATAAAATAAGTATCAGGAATGCATAGAACATCGACAACACAAATTTTGCCATCTCCAGATTGTAGACAGGATTATTCGCAATGAAATTGCATGCAAAGAAGAGATTCACAAAGAAAAGCAACACTATTCCCGACAGGATAATCTGAAGCTCCGAAAACATATCCAGCTTTGCATACCCCTCTTTTTCCATTTTTTTGACGAGCTTTTCAAACTCCTTTGTCCTTCTCTCCCTCGAATTTGCCGATGTACGCCCTTTGTCTTTCATAGTATAAAGTCAAATATCATTTGATTTGAGAAAAGCGCTTACACCCGCACGCATAATATCTCCACAGGATTGAAAAGCCCGTCCTTTCGGGTATCTCAACTGCTACCGTTGCTTGCAGGTTCCCGTTTCTATTGGCATCATACTCTTTTTTCACACGCTTGAACTCCAAGCGAGCCTCAACGACAGCCCTGCAGTTGGCAGCATTGCCTGTAAGGAGAAATTTTGCAGCAGCCACATAATCGAGCATACAACGTACAGCCATCACCGCGCGATACTCCTTTTGCGGCAGGTTCTTGTGCAGCATCAGCAGATTGTTGCGGAAATTGAGGAATGTCTTTCGCGGATTATTATAGTTGAGAGTAGCTCCGCCAACGTGATATACGGTGCTCTGCGGCACACACAGTATGCGTCTGCCGCGCGAGCGCAGCCTCCAGCAGAGGTCAATCTCCTCCATATGCGCAAAGAAACGTCCGTCGAGGCCTCCCGCACTGCGATAATCCTCGGCACGTACCATAAGCGCGGCACCCGTTGCCCAGAATATGTCGCACACAGTGTCGTATTGTCCTTTGTCCTCCTCTACCGTGTCGAAAATGCGTCCACGGCAATAGGGGTAGCCGTAACGGTCGATGAATCCTCCCGCCGCACCTGCATATTCAAAATGCGTTTTTCTCTTATAGTCGAGCAGTTTGGGCTGGCAGGCTGCAACATCGGGATTACCGTCAAGCACCGCGAGCATAGGCTCTATCCACCCCAGCGTAACCTCAACGTCGGAATTAAGGAGTATAAAATACTCGGCCTCCACCTTTTCGAGGGCAAGGTTGTACCCCTGGGCAAAGCCCCAGTTCTTTTCGAGGCAGATGAGCTCCACAGCAGGAAACTCCTCCCTCATAACCGCCACCGACGAATCGGTCGATGCATTGTCGGCAACAACAACCCTTGCCCCCTGCGAATGTCTTATCACAGTGGGCAAAAAACGCTTGAGCATCTCTGCTCCATTGTAGTTGAGTATTACTACCGCTACCCTTTTCATTGCTCAACGCCAATTATCTCATCTACCGTAAGAGCCGACCTGTCGCTGTTGAAACCTCCCAAGCGCACACGTACAAGAGTGTTCACATACTCCTTGACGGGCTCGCACTCCACGCGTATGTAATTGGCAGTGAAGCCACCCATAGGCATTGAGGGACGCGGCTTCTCAAACAGCACGACAGCCTCCTTGCCGATGTAGCGCTCATAGAATGCGATGCGTTTCTCCTCGCTCAGTTCAATGAGCATACGGCTGCGGCGATGCTTCTCGGCGGGCGACACCGCACCCTCTATCGACAGCGCCCTTGTTCCCGGACGCTCCGAGTAGCTGAATACGTGCAGCTGCGAAACATCGAGACCTTTTATAAAGTTGTAGGCCTGCTCAAAGAGTTCCTCACTCTCGCCGCGAGTACCCACAATAACGTCTACGCCAATAAACGCATCGGGCAGGATATTGCGCACCGTTGCTATCTTCTCGGCAAAGAACGCTGTATCGTAGCGGCGGTGCATAAGTTTGAGCACCTCATCGCTACCCGCCTGCAAGGGTATGTGCAAATGTGGCATAAATCTTTTCGACTGTGCCATATATCCTATTATCTCGTCGGTTATGAGGTTAGGCTCAATGGAAGATATCCTGTAACGCGATATTCCCTCCACTGCATCGAGCGCCTTTACAAGGCCGGTAAAATCCTCTCCTGTGGATTTTCCGAAGTCACCGATATTCACACCTGTAATTACAATCTCCTTACCACCCTCGGATGCGACACCGCGTGCCTGCTCCACCAGCGACTCAACCTTGGGATTACGGCTGCGTCCGCGTGCAAAGGGAATAGTGCAATATGTACAGAAATAGTCGCAACCGTCCTGTACCTTCAGGAAATAACGGGTACGGTCGCCCCTTGAACAGGAGGGAACAAAGTTACGCACATCCTTGGCAGGTTGTGTGTACCACTCGCCCTGCTCATTTTTTGTAAGGTCGCCCAAGAAATCCAGAATCTCGCCCTTGCGGTCTATTCCAAGAACCACGTCAACACCAGCCTCCTGCGCCAATTTAGGAGCAGACAGCTGGGCATAGCAGCCAGTAACCACCACAAATGCGTCCGGGTGCTGCCTTACGAGCTTATGTATAGCCTGACGGCACTTCTTCTCGGCCTCCTGTGTAACGGCACAACTGTTTATTATGCAAATATCGGCTTTTTCGCCTCTGCGGGCAGTACGTATGCCAGCCTCCTGCAGCGTGCGCTCTATCGTCGATGTCTCCGAAAAGTTCAACTTGCAACCAAGCGTATAATAAACAGCCTTTTTATCCTTAAATACAGTCTTGTCAATCATAATATTACGAGTATACAATGGCACAAACCGAGCCAATATCCTTATTCTTTGCAAAAATAATATTTTTCACTACATTTACAAAGCATAAAAGAGCTATATTAGCTCATACCTGACAATGGAATCAACATTTTGGCGCCAACGTTAATATCACAAAAAAACGACCGCCAACCACAAAGAGTGACAGCTTTTTCGTATCTTCGCAGACTGATACAAAAAACACCAACAAACAGTAAAAATACCATAATATAATGAGACAAATACTCTATATATTATTCTGCACCCTGACAACAGTTCTTTTCTCTTCGTGCAAAAGCAGTTTCATTGCCATAGAACGCGGCAGCATAGCACAATCGGACGAAGCTTTCATATCATACCTGAAAAACAAGGGGATTGAAACGAGCGACAGCAACAGCGTAGAGCTGCTCAACGGCGCACACGCAAAGTTCAAACGCCTGCTGAGTGACATCAGCAGGGCCAAACACCATATCCATCTCGAGTACTTCAATTTCCGCAACGACTCGATAAACGCCGTGGTGATAGGCGCCCTTGCCAAGAAAGCAGCTGAAGGCGTTGAGGTCAGAGCACTTTTTGACGACTTCGGAAACCTTTCCAACAACAAGCCGTTAAAGAAAAGACATATTGAAGCAATACGCGAAAAAGGGATACAGATTGAGAAATTCGACCCTATCAAGTTCCCCTGGGTCAACCACATAAACCACCGCGACCACCGGAAAATAGTGGTAATAGACGGACGTATAGGCTACATTGGAGGAATCAATGTAGCCGACTACTATCTGACAGGCCTAGAAGGTGTAGGCAAGTGGCGCGATATGCACGCACGCGTCGAGGGCAACGCCGTTTCCGATTTACAGAGAGTATTCCTTGATATGTGGAACCACGAAACAGGAGAGAAGATAAGCGGCAACTGCTACTTCCCCACTACAGGAGCACAAGGCGCGTCACGCATAGCAGTAGTAGACCGCTGTCCACCCAAAACCGCAAACAATATGCGCCGCTCATACGCAAATGCGATAAACGCAGCAAAGGACAGCATACAGATAGTAAGTCCTTACTTCATACCCACCTATCTTGTAAGACGTGCCATAAAGAAAGCATTGAAAGACAGCGTAAAAGTAGAGATTATGATTTCGTCGAAATCGGACATCTCCTTTACCCCCGATGCCACAATGTATACAGCCTACAGACTGATGAAAAAAGGCGCGACAGTGCATATGTACGACGGGGGATTCAACCACGCAAAAGTAATGGCCGTAGACGGAACATTCTGCACCATAGGCTCGGCAAACCTCAACAGCCGCAGCCTGCGTTACGACTATGAATGCAACATATTCATATTCGACAAGGAAGAGACCGATACAATGATAGAATACTTCCACAAGGACAAGGAAGAGAGTTTCCCGATGACGCGCAAATACTGGAAATCGCGTCCATTATGGAACCGCTTCTGCGGATGGCTTGGATATCTGCTGACTCCCATTATGTAAGGGAGCAGCATATATATAAAAAAAATAGGACTTGAAAAGTCCTAACTGAAGTAGCGCCTACGGGAATCGAACCCGTGTTCCATGCGTGAGAGGCATGTGTCCTAGCCACTAGACGAAAGCGCCATTATTACGAGTACCTATTGTAGCGCCTACGGGAATCGAACCCGTGTTCCATGCGTGAGAGGCATGTGTCCTAGCCACTAGACGAAAGCGCCGTTACTCTGAGTACCGGTGTAGCGCCTACGGGAATCGAACCCGTGTTCCATGCGTGA
>JAFYSC010000167.1 GCA_017546635.1 Bacteroidaceae bacterium
AAGCGGAGGCAATGAATTAAAAAAACGACGCTTGCAGCAAATAGTCACGCCCAGCAGTGGCAAAGCTACTGCCGCGTGGAGTGCGAAAGGCAAGCGGAGGCAATGAATAAAAAAAACGACGCTTGCAGCAAATAGTCACGCCCAGCAGTGGCAAAGCTACAGCCGCGTGGGGTGCGAAAAGCAAGCGGAGGCAATGAATTAAAAAAACGACGCTTGCAGCAAATAGTCACGCCCAGCAGTGGCAAAGCTACTGCCGCGTGGGGTGCGAAAAGCAAGTGGAGGCAATGAATAAAAAAAACGACGCTTGCAGCAAAAACCCTTTAAGTAATCTTATCGGGATTTTTCTTTGCAAAATCGGCCCACGAAGAGTATTTCTTGTCACTCACAGGCCGTCCGCGCTGTATATAGTGACAGAATGCTGCACCCAGCGCATCGGTCGCATCCATAAACTGCGGCATCTCATCGGCCGAAATATTGAGCATACGGCGCAACATCTCCGCCACCTGCTCCTTCGAGGCCGAGCCGTTGCCCGTAATTGCCATCTTTATCTTTAGCGGGGCATACTCGTGAATGGGTACGTCGCGGCTTATAGCAGCGGCAATAGCAACACCCTGTGCCCTACCCAGTTTGAGCATACTCTGCACATTCTTTCCAAAGAACGGGGCTTCAATGGCAAGTTCGTCGGGGAGGAACGAGGCAATGAGTCCCTGCACACGATTGAAAATCTCACCGAGTTTCATATATGAGTCCTTGCATTTGCGCAGGTCTATTACACCCATTGCAATGAGCCGTGCCCTGTTCCCATTGACCCCGATGAAGGCATAGCCCATAATATTTGTTCCCGGGTCTATGCCCATAATTACCCTGTCGTCGGTGGGACGTTGTGTTCCGTGCATATCCATCGTCAATAGCCCAGATATTTCATAAGCGCCTTGCAGCCTGTAAGAATCTCATTATAGGTCTTATCGAAATTGCCGTGATACCAGGGGTCGGAAATATCGTTACCCATAGTGCGCTGCAACTCGGCCGATGTAAAGTCGAGCAGTTTCCACACCTTGCCCTCGCAGTCGCAGGCTATTATGCGCAACATATTGCGAAGGTTGTAGTCCTCCATTACCACCACAAGGTCGAAGTTGTTATAATCCTCAACAGTGAACTGACGGGCACGGTGCCCCTTGCTGCCTATACCGTGCTGCGACAGGATATATGCAGCAGGAGAATAAATAGGGTTGCCAATCTCCTCGCGGCTGGTAGCCGATGATTCAATATGCAATTGGTCGCTCACCCCTGCCTCGCGCGCAAGCTCCTTCATTATATACTCGGCCATCGGCGAACGGCATATATTGCCGTGGCACACAAACATTATCTTTTTCATAGTCATTCTGTTATTCTAAAAAATCGGCATCGAAGCACAGAGGCAAAAGCGCCTTTATTCCATCTTCTATTATGTAGTTCTCCCTTGCACCATAAAGGATTATCCTCATTGCCCTATTATAGCGTTTCTCAACCTCGAGCATCACCTGACGGCAAGCTCCGCAGGGGGAGATGGGCACAGGCAGTTCGCCGTTTGCGTTGCGTGCAGCAATGGCCATTGCCTCAACAGCAGCGTCGGGATACTGTGCGTTTGCCCAAAAGAGAGTGGTACGCTCGGCACATAGCCCCGAGGGGTAGGCGGCATTCTCCTGGTTGTTGCCCGTTACTACCTCTCCGTTGGCGAGCCTTACAGCCGCACCTACCGAAAAGCCCGAATAAGGGGCATAGCTGCGGGCAGCAGCCTCACGTGCTGCATCGACAAGCGTACGGTCGTCCGAAGAAAGTTCTTCGTATCGGCACACTTTCACTTTAGTGCTCAGTTCAATCTCTCTCATAAGCATCGGCGGTTAATATTGCGAAGATACACAAATAAGTTGCACAAACGAAATTTATTCATTTATTTTGTATTCTTATAGCAACATCAACAAAAAACGGCACAAATAGGATTCCAAATGAAAAAATACATATATACTTATCTGCTTTTTATTCTGTTACTGACATCGTGCGGCACCACCCTGAAGGTCACCTCCGATGCCTCCAGCACAGGAAACCACAATTTTACCCGCGAGGAATATATAGAGACATTCTACCCCATTGCTGTCCAGCAGATGGAGAAGCACGGCATCCCGGCAAGCATCACCCTTGCACAGGGTATCCTGGAGTCGAACAGCGGCAACAGTGCTCTTGCACGCAAGACAAACAACCATTTTTGCATAAAAGCCGACAAGCGCTGGAAGGGCGACAAATATCTGGCCCCCGACAGAGGCGGAAACTTCTATTTCAGAGTTTATGAGAATGCCTATGACTCATACGAGGACCACTCTCTCTTCCTGACACAAAGCAAACGGTACGAGGGACTGTTCAAACTGAAGAAAAAGGATTACAAAGGATGGGCCAAAGGTCTCAAGGCTGCAGGATATGCCGAAGACGAGAAATACCCGAGCAAGCTCATAAGCCTTATCGAGCGTTACAATCTGCACAGATACGACAGCTACTCGTACCGCAATATTCCCGAGATAGTAAAAAGGCACTCCGAGATGACAGTCAAAGGCAAAAGGGAAATATACATTGCCAATGAGTTGCTGTACATCATAGCCGATAATGGCGACAACCTGAAGTCATTGGCCAAGGAAACAGGACTATCAAAAAGCAAGATACTGAAGTATAACGACCTATACAAAGGCTACGAAATAAGGAAAGGCGACATACTGTATCTTGAGAAGAAGAACAGCAAAGCACAGAAACAGCACATAATCCACAAGGCACAGAAGAACGAGAGCCTACATTCCATTTCGCAGAAATATGGAATAAGACTGAAGAAACTGCTTGATATGAACCCCCAATACAAGCAGGAGAAAGCCCTTGAAGTGGGAGACATCCTACGGCTCAGATAAAAAAAAGCCGTATGCACATTGTCCACAATTGCAAAGAATTACATATCACCGGGCAATCAGTGCCATACTCCGTGGTCGCCATCGACAAACCAACGGCCATCGATACGCAGCAACTTCACAGTTATGCGCACCTTCTGCCCCAAAGGTCCTACACCTGTCAGGACAACCTGCGCACTATCGCCATCGATAACCTCCTCATCGATATTATAGTTGGGAGTGAAATTCTTTGTATTCTGCTTGTACTGCTCCGATTTCACAGCAATATCAATGGTGCTGTTGAAAACCTCGCGCTGTATCTCATCCGATATATATATATTCTCCTTTACATACTCATTGTCGCCAAGCGTAATTGCCGAAAAGAGTTTCACTGCAACCTCTCCGGGAGCATTCACATCAGCAGGTGCACACGCTGCAAAAACCGACAGCAACAATATATATGCCAATTTTCTCATATCCTATACTGTTTAATTTGATTATTCTGTGCAAAGATAATGAAAGGAAGGAGCAGAAAAAACAGGTTTACACTTTTTTAATGTCAAACTGCATCCCGACACCCTAAAGCAGGACATACGATCACGCACGAAAGCATATACCCTTGGAGAAGCCCAAGAAATCCTCATCAAACACCGTATTAAAAATTATTTTTACAAAAAAAAGAGTAACTTTGTAGCGCGAACCGAATTACCGGACAAACTATTTTTTATAAACATAAAAATCGGATAATATGAGTAAACACACATTCAAGGCTTGGGTACTTGCAACACGCCCCTGGTCATTCCCCGCGTCTACAATGCCCGTATTGGTAACATTGTGCTACCTCTTCTGGAAAGGTCACGATGTAAATTGGCTCACCGGCATATGGGCGCTTGTAAACATTGTCATCTTCCACGCTGCGGGCAACACCTGGAGCGACTACAACGACTATCAGAAGGGAGTTGACCGCGAGGACACAATAGGCGGACTCTCTATTACAAGCGGCGAGTTCAAGGCGGCCGAGATACGTACGCTAGCCCTCATTCTGCTTGCTGTGGCAGTGGTAATGGGAGTGGCGCTTGTGTTCATTACAGGAGTACCCACACTGTATGTAGGTATTGCCGGTGCATTGCTCACATTGCTCTATCCTCAGCTCAAGTTCAATGCGCTGGGCGATGTTGACATTTTCCTTACCTACTCGCTGTTGCCCATCCTTGGAACATCTTTTGTAGCGACAGGTGTGTTTCATATTGATGCGTTGTGGCTCTCTCTGCCCATAGGACTCATTACCGTGGGCATACTGCACTCGAACAATATGCGCGATACCGAGCAGGACAAGCGCGCCAACATAAAGACTTTTGCAATGCTCGTGGGCAAGAAGGTGTCGCTGGACCTCTATTATGCCGAGATTGCCCTCCCCTTTATCTGGGTTGCCGTATGCAGCGCCCTGGGAATATTCCCCCTGTGGTCGTTGCTTGCTCTTGTAGCCCTCAAGCCTGCCATTGACATACTCAAGCAGGCATCGCAGTTCATTCACAAGGGAGCCGAGGCTCTTTACGGAGTCGACGAGGGTACTGCAAAATTGCAACTCGTGTTCAGCCTGCTCACAGCCCTGTCGTTCATAATTGCAAGTTTTGTGTAATGAAGAAGATTATATTCACACTGTTGCTTGCCGCCCTCTTGTGGACAATAATGTTCAGCCCGCTCACGGCACCGCACGTTAACTTCTGGTGGATGATGACGGCTTCGGCGTGTACACTCTCGTTCTTTGCCACACTCTTCAACAAGGGTTGGTGGAAGGAGGTGTACCTGACACCTGCCAATATTGCTCTTGGCGTGGTTATTGCAGTGGCGCTGTGGGGTGTATTCTGGATGGGTGACAAGCTCTCGCAGCTTATGTTCAACTTTGCCCGTCCGCAGGTGGACCTCATATACGGAATGAAGGATGGCGAGTCGGCGTGGCTGCTCACAGCACTGATGCTGTTTCTCATTGGTCCTGCCGAGGAAATCTTCTGGCGCGGATATGTGCAGAAGCAGCTCTCCCTGCGCTGGAATCCTAATATAGGCTTTGTTGCAACAACAGCCGTATATGCATTGGTACACGCCGGTTCGTGCAATTTTATGCTCACTATGGCCGCACTCGTGGCAGGATTCTTCTGGGGACTTCTCTACCGTCTCTTTCCCGAGCGGTTCGCTGCAATTATAATATCGCACGCCCTTTGGGATGTAGCCGTGTTCATTTGGTTCCCCATATAATATTTATGCGCGCATAATTGCTCCGTTTAACAAAAATTGCCTACCTTTGCAAAAACAATACAGAAACACTCAAAGTATGCCTGCGAGATAACATCCCACAGACATTTTGTTGAAGAAAAGACAACACTAAATTAATTTATACAACTATGGATGTTATAAAAAATCTTATCGAACGTGCGCGTCAGCAGAAGCAGCGCATTGTTCTTCCCGAGGGAACTGAGGAGCGTACACTCAAGGCTGCCGACCGTGCTCTTGCCGACGGCATTGCCGACCTTATCATTCTTGGCAACAAAGCCGAGATTGCCGCTCTTGCACAGCAACACGGTCTCTCGAACATCGAGAAAGCAACTATCATCGATCCTTGCGACAACCCCGATGCCGAGAAGTATGCAACACTCCTTTACGAACTCCGCAAAGCAAAGGGTATGACTCCCGAGGATGCACAGAAACTCGTTTGCAACCCCCTTTATCTCGGTTGCCTTATCATCAAGAACGGCGATGCCGACGGACAGGTGGCAGGTGCATTGAACACCACCGGTAACGTTCTTCGTCCCGCTCTCCAGATTATAAAGACCACTCCCGGCATCAGCTGCGTATCGGGTGCTATGATGATGATCACAAATGCCAAGGAGTATGGCGAGGATGGCGTACTCTTCGTAGGTGACGTAGCCGTAACTCCCAACCCCGACGCCAACCAGCTTTCACAGATTGCAGTATGTACTGCACAGACAGCAAAGGCTATCGCAGGCTTCGAGGAGCCCCGCGTTGCAATGCTCAGCTTCTCGACCAAAGGCTCGGCTAAGCACGAGATGGTAGACAAGGTTATCGAGGCTACAAAGCTCGCCCACGAGCTCGACCCCTCACTCGCTATCGACGGCGAGATGCAGGCCGATGCAGCTCTTGTACCTTTCGTAGGCCAGAGCAAGGCTCCCGGTTCGGCAGTGGCAGGAAAGGCCAACGTGCTCATCTTCCCCGACCTTGGCGCAGGTAACATCGGTTACAAGCTCGTACAGCGCCTGGGCAATGCCGAGGCTATCGGTCCCGTGCTCCAGGGTATCGCACGTCCTGTGAACGACCTCTCACGCGGTTGCTCAATCGAGGACGTATATATGATGATTGCAATTACAGCCAACCAGGCTATTGCTGCTAAAAAGTAAACATACAATTTTAATATTATGATGCTGCGTGTATATGCACGCAGCATTTAACATACAAACAGATACGGATATGAAGATATTGGTTCTGAACTGCGGTAGCTCATCAATCAAATACCAGCTGTTCAACATTGAGACAAAAGAGGTTCTTGCAAAGGGTGGAATCGAGAAAATCGGTCTCGAGGGTTCGTTCCTCAAGTTCAACCTTCCCAACGGTGAGAAAGAGACAATAACAACTCCTATTCCCGAGCACACAACAGGCGTACGCCTTATCATCGACGTTCTCACAAGCGAGAAGTACGGTGTTGTAAAATCTATCGAGGAGATTGACGCTGTGGGTCACCGCACAGTACACGGCGGAGAGAAGTTCAGCGCATCGACACTGCTCACCGACGAGGTCCTCAAGGATTTTGTTGCCTGCAACGACCTTGCTCCCTTGCACAACCCTGCAAATATGAAGGGTATAGAGGCTGTCAAGGAGATAGCTCCCGATATGCCCCAGGTTGGCGTATTCGACACAGCATTCCACCAGACAATGCCCGACTATGCATATATGTACGCACTCCCCTACGAGCTTTATGAGCAGTACGGCGTACGTCGCTACGGTTTCCACGGAACATCGCACCGTTACATTACAAAGCGTGCGTTGGAGATGCTGGGCATCCCTGCAGAGGGTAGCCGCATCATCACCTGCCACATTGGTAACGGCGGTTCAATCGCTGCAGTCAAGGACGGCAAGAGCGTGGACACATCAATGGGCTTGACACCCCTTGAGGGTCTTATGATGGGTACACGCAGCGGAGATGTAGACCCCGGTGCAATCCCCTTCATTATGGACAAGCTCAACCTCGACAGCCGCGGTCTCTCAGACCTTCTTAACAAGAAATCGGGTGTGGCAGGTGTATCGGGTGTATCATCTGATATGCGCGAGGTCAGCGCTGCACAGGAGGCAGGCAACGAGCGTGCAGCCCTTGCCAACAAGATGTACTTCTACCGCATCAAGAAATACATCGGTGCTTACGCAGCAGCAATGGGAGGTGTTGACGCAATTGTATTTGCAGGCGGTGTAGGTGAGAACCAGTTCGACTGCCGTCGCGAGGTTCTTGCAGGCCTTGAGTTTATGGGTATTGAGCTCGACCAGGAGCTTAACGAGCGTACACGCGGCGAGGAGAAGGTTCTATCTACTCCCGAGTCCAAGGTTAAGGTATTGCTTATCCCCACCGACGAGGAGCTTATGATTGCAAGCGACACTTACGAGATTGTAAAGAATATGAAGTAAGCAGAAAAGCAACCTACTATACGACAAATCCCCAATGGCCTTACCATTGGGGATTTATCGTATATAGCTTTATAAGACTACTCGCTCTGCGATACAACCTGTACAGCATCGCCTTCGACGTAGCGCTCGTGTGAGATTGTCTTTCCGTCCCATACTACATAGGCAAAAATATTTATCCAGTCGCCAAGCAGTATGCAGCGCACCTTATCGTCAAGCATCATATCCTCGTCGACGTGACGATGTCCGAAGATAAAACAGTCTACAGTATGGTTCCTTATATATTTCTCGGCAAACTTTATGCAATCCTCGTACTCTTTTCCCTTGAAAGGAGTATCCCCCTTTATCTTGTGCTGCACCATACTGTGCCGTGCCCAGCTATTGCCCATCCACAGGCTCCAGCGGGGATGCACTGTAGAGAAGAGCTTGCGCAACAGACGGCTACGGAACATTGAGCGCAGGATTTTGTATTTCCAGTCATTTGAAAATTCGTCGCCGTGGGCAAGGAAGAACACCTTACCCATAATCTCGGTAAGAAAAGGTTCGCGGTGTACCTTCATTCCGCACTCCTTCTCGAAGTAATCGTGGCACCACTGGTCGTGGTTGCCTGTAAAGAAGTGCACTTCGACACCTTTGTCCGTCAGTTCCGACACCTTACCCAAAAAACGGGTGAAACCCTTGGGTACTGCATATTTGTACTCGTACCAGAAGTCGAACATATCGCCAAGCATATACACTGCTGCCGCATCGTCCTTAATCTTGTCGAGGAACGACACCAGACGACGCTCCTGCGTGCGGCGGTGTTCAAGCGCCCACGCTCCAAGATGCGCATCGGTAATGAAGTATACTTTTTTCATAGTACTTTCGGTTGTTCGGGTAAAAGGCAGGGAAGAATCGCTTTAGAGCAGTCCAAGCTCCAGCTTTGCCTCCTCGGTCATAAGGTCCTGACTCCACTCGGGTTCAAAGACCAGATTAAGCGTAACCTGGCCAATGCCCTGTATGCCCTCTATCTTTTGCCTTACATCCTCCATCATAAAGTCGGCTGCAGGGCAGTTGGGGGCTGTGAGCGTCATATCAACCTCGACACTGTAGTCATCCTTTACCTCAATGCGGTAAATCAGTCCCAAGTCATATATATTGACGGGTATCTCGGGGTCGTACACCGTCTTTATCATCTCAACGATTCTCTGTTCCAACTCAAATTTTTCCATTATGGCTATATTTTTATAATCGTCCCTCGTCGAAGTAACTGTAATAGTTGCCTGCTGCAAATACAATGTGGTCGACAAGGCGTATGTTCATTATTTTGCAGGCCTCCTGCAGGCTGCGTGTTATCTTATCATCCTCGGCGCTGGGTCTGGGATTGCCCGAGGGGTGGTTGTGGCATAGCGCTATGGAGGTTGCCCGCTTGAGCAGTGCCTCACGCAGCACGATGCGTATGTCGACAAGCGTCGCTGTGATTCCTCCGCTTCCTATACGTACACAATCTATCACCCTGTGCATATTGTTGAGCAGCAGCACGTGGCACTCCTCGATGTTCAGGTCGCACATTATTGGGTAGAAATAGTCGTATATGGCCTGCGAGGACTGTATGCGCTGAACACGCTCCTGCTCATCGCCCTGACGCCTCTTCCACAGCTCACACGCCGCCACTATGGTCATTGCCTTTGCAGGTCCTATTCCCTTGAAGCGGCAAAGGTCGTCTACCGACAGTTTGGCAAGACGCGCAATGCTGTCGCCGCACGAGGCGAGCACCCTTTTCATAAGCCCCACCGCCGACTCATCGACAGTACCCGAGCCTATGAGTATGGCCAGCAGTTCCGACTTGCTGAGCGATGCGATACCGTGCTTGGATGCCTTCTCGCGCGGACGCTCGTCCTCGGGCCACTCCTTAATGCTTGCCTTTTGCTTGTCCTGTGCCATCAGCCCCTGTTGTATATTTTTGTAAGGTTCTTCTTTGTCTCCAGCGGTTGCTTGAGAATCATCTTGAACCACAGCGCTTTAAGGAAACCTGTTCCGTATCCGCTTATCTGCACCGCAGCGGTGACTACCGACAATGCAGCTACCTTCAGGCTCCTGTTCTTCACTAGCGAGTCGAAGAAGATAAGCAGCAGGTAGGCCATCGGCAACAGCAGTAACCAGGGATAGAACACCGACGCTACAATCAACAGCGCACCTGCCACGAGCATCAGCGCGGGGAGTGTGTGCACGGCCTTGAGCGAACCGGGGTGCTTGATCTGCAACCATATACGCGCCTGACCGAAGTTGTTCACCTGCTTGAAGAAACGGCCAAGGTCGACACGGCGCTTGTGATAGACAAAGACCTCGCGTATAAGGCGTGTCTTGAATCCCGCCTTGCGTATGCGTATGCTCAGGTCAATATCCTCGCCCATCATATCCTCGAAATCGCCAACCGTCTCATAGACCTTTTTCGAAAGACCCATATTGAATGTACGGGGACAGAATTTCTCGGTCACTACCTTTCCGCCGCGTATTCCGCCTGTGGTCCAGAAACCTGTCATCGAGTGGTTCACCGCCTTCTGTATATCCGAGAACGAGGCATCGGCAGCATCGGGACCGCCGAAGCAGTCGCAATACTCCTTGCCCATAGCCTCCTGCAGTCTCTCGAAGTAGAAGGGTGGCAATATCACATCGGAGTCGAAGAAAAGGAGATAATCGCCCGTGGCACGTTCCATTCCATAGTTGCGTGTGTCGCTTCGGCCCGAATTGGGTTTATAATAATAGTGGATAGTAAAAGAAGAACGGTAGCGGTCAAGCAAATGATCGCACCGTTCCTTTGAACCATCCTCTATAATAAGTAACTCAAAAGGCTTTACCGTCTGAGCCGCCAGACTCTCGAGAAGTTCCTGAACCTCACCGGGTCTGTTATATACCGGAACTATTATAGAGTATAACAAAATTTTCTGTTTTTTGCAAGAGCAACTGCCCTCAGCCCTTCAAGCAGGATTATAGGACAGTTGCCTTATGTTCTTGAAAAGTTTCCTATTAAGCCTTTACACGGCCAACGTATGAACCGTCGCGTGTATCAACCTCTACAAGCTCACCCTCGTTGATGAAGAGAGGAACGCGGATTTCGGCACCTGTCTCAAGTGTAGCAGGCTTTGTAGTGTTGGTAGCAGTGTCACCCTTCAATCCGGGCTCTGTGTATGTAACTGCGAGAACAACCTTCATAGGCATATCTGCAAAGAGTACAGTCTCGGTAGAAGCATCGGTAACAACTTCAAGGATTGCACCCTCCTTCATATAGTCAACACCGTTGATCTGATAAGAAGGGATAGGAATCTGCTCGTATGTCTCCTGGTTCATGAAGATATAGTCGCTACCCTCCTGATAGAGATACTGGAAGGGACGGCGCTCAACGCGTACATCCTCGAGTTTCTCACCGATGTTGAAACGACGCTCGAGCACGTAACCGTTTACAACGTCCTTGAGCTTTGTACGCATAAAGGTGTTACCCTTACCGGGCTTAACGTGCAAAAAGTCGATGCAGAAATACAACTTGCCATCCATACGGATTGCTGTACCAATTTTAATGTCCTGTGCATTAATCATATTCGTATATTTTAGTAGTTTATAGTTTCCTCTCTTATGAAATTTGCCGCGAAGATAGCAAAAAGCAAAAAAATATGCAATTAATAGCGCAAATAATTGAGCCGCACAAAGAAAAACAGTAACTTTGCCGGCCCGAGAGTGTACATTTGTCCATATACAGGTCATACACTGTTAAACCCTACACTCCGGAAGTTGTCTAAAATAAACAAATAAAATTCAAGAATATCCTATGCAAAAAAGAACAGTCGCGTTGCTTGCGCTGTTTATGCCTCTTTTCATATTGGCACAGACAGCAAACGGCATCATCGCCGGTAAGGTTATCGATTCAAAGACAAAAGAGGCGGTAGAATTCGTTACGGTAGCCCTCATTCCGCAAAACAGCACTGCCCCCACAAACGGATGCAGTACAGCCGAGGATGGTACTTTTGAGATAACACAGATAAAGCCCGGCACATATACCCTTAAAGTTTCATTTGTAGGCTACCACGATGACATACAGAAGGTGACAGTTGCCAAAGGACAGCGCGTGGATATGGGCACGCTGCGCCTCAAGCCCGACAACAAACTGCTTAAGGAGGTTGTCGTTACCGAGCAGCGCAGCCAGATGAGCTTCGAGATCGACCGTCGTGTCTTTACTGTAGACCAGAACATTGCCACAACAGGCGGCAGCGCATCGGAGGTACTCGAGGACATTCCCTCGGTAGAGGTAGACAACGAAGGAAAGGTATCACTGCGCGGCAGCGAGAGCGTAACGGTGTGGATTAACGGAAAGCCACAGGGACTGACATCGGACAACCAGGGCGACATCCTGCAGCAGATGCCAGCAGGAAGCATTGAGAAGATAGAGGTCATCACCAACCCCTCGGCAAAGCACTCGCCCGAAGGAACAGCAGGTATCATAAACATTGTACTGAAACGTGACCGCAAGGCTGGATACTACGGCAGCGTGCAGGCTGGAGCCGACTCACAGGGCGGATACAACGCAGGAGGCAACATCAACTACAGCAGCGGCAAGTTCGACGCATATGCAGGACTCAACTACCGCCATATGAAACACGAGGGCGATGGAGAATCGCTCACACGATACTTCTCGCAGAACCGTTACCAGAGACAGTACAACACAAGTTCACGCGAGCCCGACAACTTCTTTGCGCGTGCAGGTTTCACCTGGCGTCCCACCGAGAAGGACGAGTTCTACACCAATCTTATGGGTATGAAGACACGCGGCGAGCACAACAACCGCACCACAACAGAGTCGGGCGACCTCTTCACACTGGGAGGAGGAATGTCAGCCCCCACCGACACACGCACAAGAACAACAGAGCAGACAATGCGTCCCTCTATGTTCAATGTGGAGGGCGGCTACCGCCACACATTCGCCGAGGGCCACTTCCTCGACCTCTCTGTGGGCTATAATATATGGCAGATGGAGAACAGCGCAGTATACCGCCAGAATACCGAATGGCACAACAGCGGCACAACAGCGAACAGCTACCAGTATCAGGCCAACGAGAGCGACAACCGTACCACCAACATCAAGCTCGACTATGAGAACAAGATAAGCGAGAACTCACGCATAGAGGCAGGATACAACGGTACACTCTCACGCGAGGAGAGCCCCACTCTTACATACACCGACGAGGCAAAGACCCAGGAGGACAAGAACCTCTTCAACCGTTTCATCTACAACCAGGACACCCACGCACTCTACACCACATACTCGGGACGTGTGGGCAAGTTCGGCTATCAGCTCGGACTGCGCGGAGAGTACTGGCGCGTAAAGACACATTCGCTAAACTGGGAGCAGGAGCACAACCCCGAGGCACGCCAGCCCTACACCGACAAGGACTTCTTCAGCCTCTTCCCCAGCGCCTTCCTCAGCTACTCGTTCGAGGGAGGACACGAGTTCCAGCTTAACTACACACGCCGCCTGCGCCGTCCCTGGGGTGGACAGCTGAACAACTTCAGCAACATCAGCGACTCAACAAGCATCTCGTTCGGTAACCCCGACCTTACACCCGAGTACTCCAACGCATACGAGCTGAACTACATAAAGAACTGGAAGGACCACACACTCTCGGTATCGGGATATTTCCGCACCACAGAGGATGTCATACAGCGCATCAGCTACAATCAGGGCAACATAATGTATACTACTTTCGAGAATGTGGCAAGCGAGAGTTCGGCCGGACTCGAGATTATAGGCAAGAACCGCCTCTTCAAGATACTCGACCTTACAACCACGCTCAACCTCTTCTACTATAAGCTCGACGACTTCTGCTACATTATAAACAACCAGCAGATAACAGGCGAGGCCGACGAGAATTTCTCGTGGAACGCCCGAATGACAGCAAGCACGATGCTCCCCTGGGGCATTACCTTCCAGGCAACAGGACGCTACAACGCAAAGCGCATCGTTGCACAGGGTTACCGCGAACCCAACTATTCGATTGACCTGGGACTGCGCAAGAGCTTCAACCAGCACTGGAGCCTCAGCGTCAATGTACGCGACCTCCTGGACAGCAGAGGCTGGCACACCGTCACAAGCGACAAATTCTTCCACCGCGACTCAGAGAACCGTCACGGCGGCCGCCGATTCGGCTTTACCCTCACATACAGCTTCGGAAATATGAAGGCCAAGCGCCCCACACGCAAGCCCAACCAGCAGCAACAGATGAACGGAATGGACGAAGAGGGTTACGACGAGGGAGGAATGATGTAATACACACTCCTATAAATGCAAAAAATCACTGCAGACACTTTCTGCGGTGATTTTTTTATTAAAAAAGCTTTTTAAATTCATAAATGTTTGCGACATTTGCAACCGAGCGAAGATAGGCACCCGCCCGGTAGCAACACAACAGCAGCTGAACAACCGCCCGTCTGCACCATCTTTGCCACACAATTACAAACACAATATTTTAGACCATATTATGGCAGAACAACAGAAAGAACAGACAATCGACCAAGTAATTGTACGCTTCTCGGGCGACTCGGGCGACGGAATGCAATTGGCAGGAACTATTTTCTCTACCATTTCGGCAACAGCAGGCAACGACATCTGCACATTCCCCGACTATCCTGCCGACATACGCGCTCCGCAAGGAGTGCTCACCGGCGTTTCGGGCTTCCAGGTGCACGTAGGAGCAGACAAAGTCTACACACCCGGTGACAAGTGCGACGTGCTCATTGCAATGAATCCCGCCGCACTCAAGACACAGCACAAGTATTGCAAGCCCACAGGAGCAATCATCATAGACAGTGACTCATTTACGGCCAAAGACCTCGAGAAGGCCGAGTTCAAGACCGACGACCCCATCGCCGAGCTTGGAATAACCTGCGAGGTAGTGCCCTGCCCCATCACCTCGATGTGCCTTGAGACCCTCAAGGACAGCGGTATGGACAACAAGAGTATGGTACGCTGCAAGAATATGCTTGCACTGGGCCTTGTATGCTGGCTCTTTGACCGCGACCTTGCAATGGCCGAGAATATGTTGCGTGCAAAATTCGCCAAGAAGCCCGAAGTGGCCGAGGCCAACATCAAGGTGCTGCGCGCAGGATACGATATGGGCCACAACACCCACGCATCGGTGTCACACGTGTGCAGTGCACAGGAGACACCCAAGGCAAAGGGAAAATATATGGACATTAACGGCAACAAGGCAACAGCCTACGGACTGATTGCCGCAGCCGAGAAGGCAGGTATGCGCCTCTTCCTGGGCTCTTACCCCATCACCCCCGCAACCGACATTCTGCACGAGCTTGCCAAGCACAAGTCGATGGGCGTAGTGACAATGCAGGCCGAGGACGAGATTGCAGGCTGCGCATCGGCAGTGGGTGCTGCATATGCAGGAGCATTGGCCTGTACATCAACATCGGGCCCCGGCATCTGCCTCAAGAGTGAGGCCATCAACCTTGCTGTGATAACCGAGCTTCCCCTTGTGATTATAGACGTACAGCGCGGTGGCCCTTCGACCGGACTCCCCACAAAATCGGAGCAGACCGACCTGCTGCAGGCACTATACGGACGTAACGGCGAGAGCCCCATACCCGTAATTGCAGCAACATCGCCCACCAACTGTTTCGAGTCGGCTTATTTGGCAGCCAAGATTGCCGTAGAGCATATGACACCCGTCATTCTGCTCACCGACGCATTCATCGCCAACGGTTCGGCTGCGTGGAAGCTCCCCAACCTCGACGACTACCCCGCCATCACACCCAACTACGTGACAGCAGAGATGCAGGAGGGCTGGAGCCCCTACAAGCGCAACCCCGAGACACTTGTACGCTACTGGGCTGTACCCGGAACACCCGGCTTTATGCACCGCATAGGCGGCCTCGAGAAGAGCAACGCAACAGGCGCCATAAGCAACGACCCCGACAACCACCACCTGATGGTGGAGCAGCGCGCACAGAAAGTGGAGCGCATAGCCGACACACTGCCCCCTCTCAACGTTGAGGGCGACGAGGACGCCGAGCTTCTCATCGTAGGCTTCGGCGGAACATACGGTCACCTGCACGAGGCTATGCAACAGATGCAGAGCGAGGGCAAGAAGGTGGCACACGCACACCTGAATGTCGTAAACCCGCTGCCCCGTGGTACACAGGAGACACTCGCACGCTACAAGAAAGTTGTTGTTGCCGAGCAGAATATGGGCCAGTTGGCAGGATTCCTGCGTATGAAGACCGGCGCAACGAACATACAGCAATATAACGAAGTAAAAGGACAACCCTTTAGCGTTGCCACATTGGTAGAACAATTCACTAAAATGATGGAGGAATAAGCAATGAGCGAATATAAAGCACAAGACTATAAATTCGGACAACCCCGTTGGTGTCCCGGCTGTGGCGACCACTCGTTCCTGAGCGCACTGCACAAGGCAATGAGCGAGATAGGCGTTGCACCGCACGAAACAGCTGTTATTTCGGGTATCGGATGCTCATCGCGTCTGCCCTACTATATGAACACCTACGGTTTCCACACTATACACGGCCGCGCGGCAGCCATTGCCACAGGTGCAAAGGTAGCCAACCCCAACCTCACCGTATGGCAGGTATCGGGCGACGGTGACGGCCTTGCCATCGGCGGCAACCACTTCATACACGCAGTGCGCCGTAACATCGACCTCAATATGATTCTGCTCAACAACCGCATCTACGGACTCACAAAGGGACAATACTCCCCCACCTCGGTGCGCGGCTTTGTGAGCAAATCATCGCCCTACGGAACTGTGGAAGACCCCTTCCGTCCAGCAGAGCTCTGCTTCGGTGCACGCGGAAACTTCTTTGCACGCTGCGTGGCTACCGACCTCAATGCAGCAGTAGAGTGCCTTAAGGCAGCAGCACAGCACAAGGGCGCATCGGTTACCGAGGTATTGCAGAACTGCGTCATCTTCAACAACGGCACACACGAGAGCGTATATACCAAAGAGGGACGCGCAAAGAATGCCATATACCTTGAGCACGGCAAGCCTATGATTTTTGGCGAGAACCGCGAATATGGCCTTGCACAGGAGGGCTTCGGCCTTAAGGTTGTGAAGCTCGGAGAGAACGGCATCACCGAGAAGGATATTCTTGTACACGATGCACACTGCACCGACCCCACCCTGCACCTGAAGCTGGCGCTTATGGAAGGCCCCGACTTCCCCATTGCACTCGGTATCATACGCGATGTGGTAGCACCCACATACAACGACAGCGTACACGCACAGATTGAGGAGGTAAAAGGCAAGAAGAGCTACCACACCTTTGCCGAGCTACTTGAGACAAACGAGACTTGGGAAATTAAATAACATTTGCACAAGTAATTTCCATACGAATAAAGGATGCACCAGGTGCATCCTTTATTCGTATATCGTTATAGCGCCAAGCGGCACGCGGGAATCCCCTCCTTATGCAAACTCACTGAGCTCCAGCCAGCGCATACTCTTTTCGTCTATAAGGTCGATGAGCTGTGCCACACGTTGTGACTTCTGCAAAAGAGAGTTATTGTCGAGCGTACCGCTGCACATTTCCTCCTCGAGAGTAGCCTTCTCATCTTCCAACTGAGCAATCTCAGTCTCAAGAGCCTCATATTCGCGCTGCTCCTTGAAGGTGAGCTTACGCTTTCCCTCATCCATACGCCGGCTCTGCTTGGCAGGCGCATTCTTAGCAGCTTTTTCGGCAGCAGCCTTAGCCTCGGCTGCACGCTCCTCCTCGCACCAGTCGCGGTAATCGGTATAATTTCCCGGAAAATCCTTTATATCACCATCGCCCTTGAATACAAAAATGTGGTCCACCACCCTATCCATAAAATAGCGGTCGTGGCTTACTACAATCACGCAGCCCTTGAAGTCGCACAGATACTCCTCGAGTATCTGCAGTGTATCAATATCAAGGTCGTTCGTAGGCTCGTCGAGCACAAGGAAGTTGGGGTTCGCCATCAGCACCGTACACAGGTAGAGCCTGCGGCGCTCTCCGCCGCTCAGTTTGTAGACGTAACTGTACTGCTTCTCGGGCGGGAAGAGAAAGTGTTGCAGGAACTGCGATGCAGTGAGCATCTTGTTGCCCACGGGAATGACCTCGGCAATATTCTTGACAACGTCAATAACCTTCATCTGCTCGTCGAACTGCAGCCCCTCCTGGCTGTAATATCCCCACTTTACTGTCTCGCCAACCTCAATCGTGCCGCTGTCGGGAGCAACCTTTCCCAAGAGCATCTTTATGAACGTCGACTTTCCCGTTCCGTTGTTGCCCACGATACCCAGCTTTTCGTAACGGGCAAAAGTATAGTAGAAATCCTTAGTAATGACCTTTTCATCGAAGGCTTTCTCGAGAGCCTTCATCACAAATATCTTACTGCCGATATATTGCGATTTTATCTCGAGCGACACCGAGGCATCGTCACGCATTGCCGCAGCCTTCTCCTGTAATTTATAGAAAGCCTCTATGCGGTACTTTGCCTTGTGGGCACGTGCCTGCGGCTGGCGGCGCATCCAGTCGAGCTCGGTACGCAGCAGATTGCGTGCACGTGCAGTCTCGGCTGCGAGATTCTCGAGACGCTCCTCGCGACGCTGAAGGAAATAACTGTAATTACCCTTGTAGCGGTATATGCTCTGGTCGTCAATCTCTATAATCTCGTTGCACACACGGTCGAGGAAATAGCGGTCGTGCGTCACCATAAGAAGGCTGCCTGTGAAACGGGCAAGAAAATCCTCGAGCCACTCAACCATCTGCATATCAAGGTGGTTGGTAGGCTCGTCGAGAATCATAAGGTCGGGCTGCTCAATGAGGATTGCAGCAAGCGCCACACGTTTCTTCTGTCCGCCGGACAGTTGTGTCACCGGCTGCGAGAAATTGTTTATCTTGAGCATAGAGAGCACCTGCTTGGCACGCTGCTCGTAGTCCCAGGCATCGAGGCGGTCCATCTCCTCCATCAGATGCTGGAGGCTCTTCTCGTCGCCCGCAGCCATTGCACTCTCGTAACGGGCAATGAGCTGCGACTTTTCGCTGTTACGCGAGAGGCACGCCTCAATGACCGTCAGGCCCGCGTCAAATTCGGGTTCCTGTTCGAGATAACCTATGCGCAGTCCCGGACGTACTGTTATCTTGCCACTGTCGGCTGTATCGCCTCCTGCGATAATCTTGAGCAGGGTACTTTTTCCCTTTCCGTTACGTGCAATGAGTCCTATGCGCCTGCGCTCCTCTACCACAAACGAAATATCCTCGAACAGCACAAGGTCGCCAAAGCTCTTCGTCAACCCCTCTATCTGTAAATCAATCATACTCTATTCCCTGTTAATTACGAATAATGAAGGGACATCATTGCTGCCGCATAATGCAGGCAGCACGCCCTCTTTTATAAAAACTTTGCGAATATACAAAAAGCAGCACAAACAAGCAGCATCGCCCGGCAGTTTAAGAAAGAAATATCGTCCAAGGGAGGAACAAAACCCGCTCTCCTTTGCTTATTTCAATATTTTTATGTTAATTCGCACAATAAACTAAAAAACTGAGACACTATGAATACAATTCCTGCAGAATTTGACGAAATACGTCCGTATATGCCCCACGAGCTTCCCGCTGTATATGAGGAGCTTATTGCCGACCCCGAATTCAAGGCTGTAATGGGATATGCCTTCAAGGATATACCCTTTGAGAATATTGCAGCAATGATGCGCGGCGCATCGACCAACATCGAGTTCCAGAAGGCAATTGTCTACCCTTTCGTAAAGGGACTGCTTGCAAAATTCAGCAAAGGAATAAGCTTTACCTGCGACAACAAAAATAACATAAGCAACGCACTGTGCATCTCGAACCACCGCGACATCATTCTCGACTCGGCATTCCTGTGCATCCTTATGATAGAGCATATTGGAAACACCGTAGAGATTGCAATTGGCGACAACCTCCTCATACGTCCCTGGATAAAGAAGCTTGTACGCCTGAACCGCAGCTTCATCGTACAGCGCTCGGCCTCGATACGCGAGATGCTCGCATCGTCGAAGCGCCTATCGTCGTACATACACCACGCAATAACCGAACGTAAGCAGCCTGTATGGATTGCACAGCGCGAGGGACGTGCAAAGGACTCAAACGACACCACACAGGAGGGACTCATCAAGATGCTCTCTATGTACAGCAGCGGCGACATTCTCGACGCACTCAAGGAGCTCAACATTGCCCCCACCACAATATCGTACGAGTTCGACCCCTGCGACTACCTCAAGGCCAAGGAGTTCCAGCAGAAGCGCGACAACCCCGAGCACAAGAAATCGCCTATGGATGACCTTGTAAATATGCAGACAGGCCTCTTCGGCTACAAGGGTGCTATACACTATCACATTGCCGATGTAATAAACGACAAGATAGATGCCCTCGACCGCGCAATGAACAAGAACGAAAAGACTGCTGCCGTCGCACGCATCATAGACAACATACTGCACAGCAACTACCGTTTCTGGCCTGTGAACTACTACTTCTACGAGCAGCTGACAGGCGACACCCGGTTTGCCGACAAGTACACAGCAGCCGACAAGGAGCAGCTCGAAGCCTATATGGCGGCACAGATTGCCAAGATAGACCTTGCAGACAAGGACGAGGCATTCCTGCGCACGAAAATCCTTGAGATGTATGCCAACCCGCTGATAAATTACCTTAAAGTAAAAGAATAACAGAACATCTGCACCGTCACATACGTTAATAGAGTGAAGAGCAAGAAATTCTTCACGGTCGAAAAGAGGTAGAGTGTGTGATATATGGCAGATGATAGAGAGACCGTGGCGTCTGCATCGGAATTCCGATGCAGACGCTGAATTTTAACCCCTTACAAGGAAAAATCCAAAAAAGAATCCCTGCCGATGCAAAAAAAAGGGCAAATCCAATCCTTTGTGAACACTTCTTATTATCTTCGCACAGTTTTTAACATCAACATTATAAATGTTGGCCGACACGACACAAAAGCGAGGCATAACCAAACACAAAATAGAATCAGCTATGAAAAGAAAATTGCTTACGGGCCTTTTCGCCCTGTGTGTCACAAGCATTATGGCACAAAGTGAATTAACCAACCTTAAAGTTGAGGCTCGTGCCGATTACCAGCGCGAATATGTCGACGACAAGGAGATTGACAAGAACAGTGGCTTCAAGGGCAAATATCTCACCATACGTATGGACGGCAGCCTTGGCGAAGGCTTCACATACTCTTACCGCCAGAGATTGAACAAGGCGCATAGCGACCAGAGCTATTTTGACGCAACAGACTGGCTGACACTCACATACACCACCGGCAATTGGAGCGTTTCGGGAGGTAAGCAGGTGGTTGCAATTGGCGGATACGAATACGATCAGGCACCTATCGATGTCTATTTTGCATCGGAATATTGGAATAACATCCCCTGCTACCAGATGGGAGCAAGCCTCACTTGGAAAAACAAGAAAGGCAGCGACAGCTTCACCGCACAGGTGACACAAAGCCCCTTCAGAGCGAATGCCGATGATATGTACGCCTACAACATTATGTGGTGCGGCTCACACGATTGGTTCAACACAATATACTCGGCCAACCTCATAGAGTATCTCCCCGGCAAATATATCAGCTACATTGCATTGGGCAACAAGTTCAATGTGGGCGAAGTGACAATTGTGGCCGACCTTATGAACCGTGCAAGCGGCGACCACGCGTTCCTTGGCAAGAACATCACTGCCATTGGAGAGGTTTCGTGGATGCCCACCAGCCAGATAAACATTATCGCCAAAGCCACATACGATGTGAACAACACAAACGCAGCATCGGATATGTGCGTTGCTCCCGGCACCGAGATTACACGCGTGGGAGCAGGCATTGAATTCTTCCCAATGTCAAACGGCAACAAGGATGTACGTCTGCACGCAAACGCCTGCTACACATTCGGTAACGCAACAGGTGCATTGCTCGACAAGCAGTCCATTTTCGATGCGGGTGTAACCTGGAGAATCAACCTGCTCAAGAAGAAATGATAGGGAGATATTATCTTTTCGGAATATAAACACACAAACATAATACATTATGAAAAAACTATTGAAGAAAATCATCAACCGAATTCCCGACGGAATAATATGTCTTGTCGTTGTGTTCGGAATGTTCGCATTGATTGCATCGCAGATGGGTACTCCCGAGATGATCAATACAATTATGAAAACAGCGCACGACCTGCTGCTCAACACCGTATTCTATCTTATGGCTATATGCGTGATAACCGGTGCCATAGGCCGCCTGTTCGTTGAGTTCGGCGTTGTAAAACTGTTGGAAAAACTGCTCCGTCCGCTGATGAAGCCCCTTTTCAACCTTCCCGGCGTTGCATCACTCGGTGCAGTGCTCACATTCCTCTCGGATAACCCCGCCATCATCTCATTGGCACAAGACAAGCGATTCGGCCAATATTTCAAGAAATACCAGTTCATTTCGCTCACCAACTTCGGAACTGCGTTCGGAATGGGACTGCTCGTAATTGTATTTATGGTTGGCCAAGGATTTTTCGTAGCACCCTTGGTTGGTCTTTTTGGAGCTTTTTGCGGTTGCATCGTTTCTACACGCCTTATGCAGCGCTTTATCCTTAAGGTACGTCCACACTATGCCCACGAGGACGCATACGAGGTTAAGGAAGAGATTGTAGTCAAGGACGAGGAGAACCGCACTCCCCTGTTCCAGCGCATCCTGGACTCACTGCTCGACGGTGGCCGCACAGGTGTTGACGTTGGTCTTGCAATTATCCCCGGTGTACTCATAATATCTACATTGGTTATGATTCTCACTTTCGGTCCCTCTGCTTCGGGTGAATATACAGGTGCTGCCTACGAGGGCATCAAGTTCTTGCCTTGGGTGGGCGAGAAACTCGGTCTTGTATTCGAGTGGCTGTTCGGTTTCACCGACCCGCACCTCATTGCATTCCCCATCACAGCACTTGGCGCTGTGGGTGCAGCCCTCAGCCTTATCCCCAACTTCATTGCAGCAGGTTGGGTTGACGGCAACGCAATTGCAGTGTTCACTGCTATCGGTATGTGCTGGAGCGGCTACTTGAGCACACATACAGCAATGCTCGACTCACTGGGATACAGAAACCTCACATCAAAGGCAATACTTGCACACACAATAGGCGGACTCGTGGCTGCAATAATCGCCCACTGGACATACGTTCTACTGTCACTTGTATTCACACTCAGCTAATAACTGAATTCCTAATATTTCACTAAGAGGATAATCCAACTAGGGTTATCCTCTTGTTTGTTAAATAAAGTTAGTGACTGTAACATACGGCTTTCTTGCACGTCTACCATATAAAGAAATGAATAAAATAAGGTGTTTTTTCATACATAAATTTTATGTGTGTCGAGGGTGTATCTTTTCATATGGTACACCCTCTGTTTTTATCATTTTCTCACCTAAAACTGCCATAGTATTACTATCCGTCAGCAATCATTGTATCTTTTTGTCAGCTTTTTGTTCATTTACATAAAAACTGAAACAAAAAATTTTGTCACTTTGTAATTTTATTATAATTTCGCGGCTCGTTTTGACAATTATATATTCACAACACTTTTATTAATGTAATTTTTTGAGATTATGAAAGCAAAACTATTGGTTCTGATGCTTTTTATGGCATTTGGAATTGCAGTAAATGCGCAAGAGAACAAACAGTGCAAGAACGATACTTGCACAGTAGCTTGCTGCAAGGCAGCGGGCGCTAAGGCAGCGTGCAAAGAGGCCGGATGCAAGGCTGCAGGTGCTAAGGCAGCGTGCAAAGAGGCCGGATGCAAGGCTGCAGGTGCTAAGGCTGCGTGCAAAGAAGCCGGCTGCAAGGCTGCAGGTGCTAAGGCTGCGTGCAAAGAGGCAGGATGCAAGGCTGCAGGTGCTAAAGCGGCAGTAAAAGAGGCTACAAAGTAATTTTACAACTATAACAAAGCCCAACAGATGGAGGGAACGACCAAACTCAAGGTTGTTCTCTCCATTTGTATATTATTCATCCACTTGCTTAACTCTGTTAATTAAAGCCGTAACTTCAAACATACCATCCTGCTGCATCGTTATCAGTTTGGATGAGGGAAAGCATCCTCACTCCGAGACAACAGTATTAACCTTTAATTTTCAAGACTATGATTTTAGGCAATCCAAAATTCTGGGCAGGAATGGCACTGGGTGCCATAGCAGGTGCAATTGTATACAAATGTGCCAGCAGCGGGCGCACCAAAGCGTGGCTAAGCGCAGTATGCGAGGTGATGCACAATAAAGGGTGCGACATCAAGCTGAAGATGGCCGATGCAGGAGCAGATGTTGCAGATGCAGTTGCAGAAGTTGCACACGGACTAAAAGAGCAGGCACAAGCCAATGCAACAGCAGGCCACGAGAGAATCATCAAATAAGAATGCCACTTATGAACGTCGAAAAGAACAGAGTAATAGGCATTGATATAGGCGGAAC
Organism: Bacteroidaceae bacterium; assembly: GCA_017546635.1. Classification (GTDB taxonomy): domain Bacteria; phylum Bacteroidota; class Bacteroidia; order Bacteroidales; family Bacteroidaceae; genus HGM04593. The sequence goes on from JAFYSC010000167.1 coordinate 24,094, forward strand.
AGGAACAAAGATTGGCGTTGTAGATGCACGCGGAAAGATTCTTGCACGCGACGAAAGCATAGTAACAAACGCCTATTCCACCTTCGAAGAGTTTATCAATGCTATGTGCGGAGTCATTGAACGTCTTATAAAGATAACCGACAGCAAGGAGAAGGTTCGCGGCATAGGCGTAGGTGCTCCCGACAGCAACTTCTATACAGGCAACATCGAGCACGCATTCAACCTTCCGTGGAAGGACGTACTGCCTCTTGCCAGAATGCTATCGGAGCGCACAGGAATCCCTGTCCGCGTAACAAATGATGCCAATGCTGCCGCAATAGGCGAAATGACCTACGGCACGGCCAAAGGAATGAAGAACTTCATCGTCATCACCCTCGGTACGGGAGTGGGCAGCGGCATTGTAATAAATGGTGAACTTGTATACGGATGCGACGGCTTTGCAGGAGAGCTTGGACACGTAACAATGGTACGCGGAGAGGATGGCAGGCTCTGCGGTTGCGGACGGAAAGGATGTCTGGAGGCATATTGTTCGGCAACAGGTGTTGCACGCACTGCTAAAGAGTTTCTTGCCAAGACCAACACCCCGAGCCTGCTACGCGATTTAGAGACTATCACGTCGCGCGACGTGTACGATGCGGCGCTAAAGGGAGACAAGATTGCATTGGAGGTCTTTGAATTCACAGGCAGAATATTGGGCGAAGCGATAGCCGATTTCATAGCCATCTCCAGTCCCGAGGCCATAATACTCTTTGGCGGACTCTCACGTGCCGGCAATCTGCTGCTCGACCCCTTGCAGCGCTCGCTCGACAAGAATGTACTGCACACATTCAAGGGAAAGACAAAGATAATCCTATCGCAACTGCCCGACTCCGACGCTGCCATCCTTGGTGCCAGCGCCCTTGCCTGGGAGTAGAAAAATCAGGCTCGCGTTATCCGGATAACGCGAGCCTCTTTATCTACAAACAGCCATTTCTGGAATACTGCTGCTCAATGCGGTCGAGAATTTCGAGCAGCGCATCGAGCTTCTCGGCACGGAGCATATCTATGCGCAGGGGACGGAAATCGGGCAACCCCTTGAGTAGAGGCGTAGCAGCAAGATGCCTGCGCACGTGCAGGATACCCGGACGCTCGCCCAGCCACTCCACACTGTCGCGCACCTGTCCGCGCAACACGTCCATACACTCCTTGAAGGTAAAAGGCTCGGCTGGCTCACCGGTATTCAGATAGTGCTTGACGTCGCGGAAAATCCACGGCTGTCCGAAGCTCGCCCTGCCTATCATAATTGCATCGACCCCGTAGAGGTCGAAGCACTCGCGGGCACGCTCGGGAGTCTTCACGTCGCCGTTGCCTATTATGGGTATATGCATACGCGGATTCTCCTTTATCTTGCCTATGAGTGTCCAGTCGGCGTCGCCCGTGTACATCTGCGCGCGGGTACGTCCGTGCACCGTAAGCGCCTGTATACCGCAATCCTGCAGAGCCTCGGCAAGGTCTACAATGCATTTGCTGTTCTCGTCCCAGCCCAGGCGGGTCTTTACCGTAACGGGTATTTTCACTGCATCTACCACCGCACGGGTAATCTCGAGCAGCTTGGGAATATTCTGCAACATACCTGCTCCACAGCCCTTGCGCGCCACCTTCTTCACAGGACATCCGAAATTGATGTCAAGGATATCGGGACGGGCAGCCTCGACACGCTTGGCAGCCTCGACCATAGGTTCAACCTCGTTACCGTAAATCTGTATTGCCACAGGACGCTCCTCGTCGTATATGTTCAGCTTGCGCAACGTGCTGTTCACATCGCGTATGAGCGCGTCGCTCGACACGAACTCGGTATATACCATATCTGCACCGAAGCGTTTGCACAGGAGGCGGAAAGCCTCATCGGTAACATCCTCCATCGGAGCAAGAAACACAGGGTATTTTTCAAACTCTAAATTACCAATCTTCATTGTTCTATAATTTTATTTGCAGCCATCGTGCATAAGTGCCGCAAATTTACTAAATTCGCGGCAAATAACCAATTACGATGAGAAGAGAAGATTTTGAGATAATGGCTCCCGTCGGTTCGCGCGAGAGCCTTATGGCCGCCCTACAGGCAGGCGCAAACTCCATATACTTTGGAATAGAGCATCTTAATATGCGTGCACACTCGGCAAGCGCGTTCACCATAAACGACCTGCGCGAGATTGCACAGATATGCGACGAGCACAATGTGAAGAGCTATCTGACGGTGAACACCATAATATACGAGAACGACGTGGATATGATGCACCGCATTGTAGATGCAGCAAAGGAGTCGGGAATATCGGCTGTCATAGCCGCCGACGTTGCCGTGCTGCAGTACTGCAACAAGATAGGAGTGGAGGTGCACCTGTCGACTCAGCTCAACATAAGCAACAGCGAGGCACTCAAGTTCTACGCCCAGTTTGCCGACGTGGTGGTGCTTGCCCGCGAGCTCAATCTGGAGCAGGTGGAGGAGATTCACCGCATTATCGTAGAGGAGAATATC
>JAFYSC010000168.1 GCA_017546635.1 Bacteroidaceae bacterium
CACGCGGTTACGGCTGAAGTTGGAGTAGCCTGTTACAAGAAGGTCGCCCAGATATACGCTGTCGTTTATGGTGCGCTCAATGGGGTGTACCACGTTTATAAAGCGGTTCATCTCAATGACGGCGTTCGACATAAGCACTGCCTGGAAGTTGTCGCCGTATTTGAGACCGTTGCATATTCCGGTTGCAATGGCGTATATGTTCTTGAGCACCGAACCGTACTCAATGCCCACAACGTCGTCGCTGACCGAGGTCTTTACAAAGCTGTTGGCTATCTTCTTGGCAAACTGCGATGCGTGGTATATGCTCGAACAGCCTACTGTGAGATAGGAGAGGCGCTCAAGGGCAACCTCCTCGGCGTGGCAAGGACCGGCAATTACGGCAATATTCTCGTAGGGCACGTTGTACTCCTTGTGGAAATATTCCGAGATGATGAGGTTCTCGTCGGGGACGATACCTTTGATGGCGTTTACGATGAATTTGTCCGACAGGTCCTCCTTTAGCTTTTTGAGGTGGTTCTTAAGGTAGGGCGAGGGGGTGACAAACACAAGAATGTCGCTCTCTTTCACTATCTTGTTGATGTTCGACGAGAAGTTTATCCTGTTTATGTCGAACTTTACAGACGAGAGGTAGGCGGGGTTGTGTCCCAGACGCTTGAACTCCTCGATGCGGTCGTCGCGTCTGATGTACCAGTTGATGCTCTCTACGTTGCTCAGCAATATCTTGGCAATGGCGGTAGCCCAGCTTCCGCCTCCCATTATTGCTACCTGTTTATTTGCAAGCTCCATAGTAATCTGTTTTTTGAGTTTTTAAGACAGTTTCTCCACCCAAGCGGCTACGTCGTTCACCGAAGGAACGGTGTATCCCAATTTGTATTTCTTGTTTATGCCGCCAATCTCCATCTGTATCTTCTGGGGATTGCCTCCCTTGAGGTCGGCTACCATATTGTATCCTGCTTTCTGAAGCACGGGAACCCACTCCTCGGGAATGCCTATTGCTGTGAATGCCGATGCGGGGTCTTTGGGGATACGCTTCTCGGGGCGCATCTGCGGGAAGAAGAGTACCTCCTGGATTGCAGTCTGTCCTGTCATAAGCATTGCCAGACGGTCCATACCGATGCCCATACCCGATGTGGGGGGCATACCGTACTCGAGTGCGCGTACAAAATCCTGGTCGATGAACATTGCCTCGTCGTCGCCCTTCTCGCTCAGACGCAGCTGTTCCTGGAAGCGCTCTGCCTGGTCGATGGGGTCGTTGAGCTCGCTGTAGGCGTTGCACAGCTCCTTGCCGTTTACCATAAGCTCGAAACGCTCGGTGAGGTCGGGGTTCTCGCGGTGACGCTTGCAGAGGGGCGACATCTCAATGGGATAGTCGGTGATGAATGTGGGCTGTATGTAGTTGCCCTCGCAGAACTCGCCGAATATCTCGTCGATGAGCTTGCCCTTGCCCATTGTCTCGTCCACGTCCATCTTGAGCTCCTTGCAGATGGCGAAAATCTCCTCCTCGCTCTTGCCGTTGAGGTCGTAGCCTGTGAATTCCTTGATAGCCTCAAGCATAGGAACGCGACGGAAAGGTGCCTTGAAGCTGATTGTGTGCTCGCCAACCTGAACCTCGGTTGTGCCGTTTACGTCGAGCGCAATCTTCTCGAGCATCTGCTCGGTGAAGCACATCATCCAGTTGTAGTCCTTGTAGGCAACGTAAATCTCCATACAGGTGAACTCGGGGTTGTGTGTGCGGTCCATACCCTCGTTGCGGAAGTTCTTTGAGAACTCGTAGACACCCTCGAAGCCGCCCACGATAAGGCGCTTGAGGTAGAGCTCGTTGGCTATACGCAGGTAGAGGGGAATGTCGAGTGCATTGTGGTGTGTGATGAAGGGACGTGCGGCTGCTCCGCCGGGGATTGACTGCAGTACGGGGGTCTCTACCTCCATGTAACCACGTGTGTTGAAGAATTCGCGCATTGAATTGTATATCTTGTTGCGCTTGATGAAAATCTCTTTTACGTCGTCATTAACCACGAGGTCTACGTAACGCTGACGGTAACGAAGTTCGGGGTCCTCGAATTTGTCGTATGCAACGCCGTCCTTGTATTTTACGATGGGAAGGGGACGAATGCTCTTCGAGAGGATTGTAAGCTCCTTGGCGTGTACTGTAATTTCGCCTGTCTGTGTGCGGAATACGAATCCTTTGATTCCTACAAAGTCGCCAATGTCGAGCAATCTTTTGAAAAGGACATTATATGTGTCTTTGTTCTCTCCGGGGCAGATGTCGTCGCGTGTGATATACACCTGTACGCGGCCTTTAGAGTCCTGCAATTCGATGAATGAGGCTTTACCCATTACTCGACGGCTCATCATACGTCCGGCGATGCACACCTGACGAGGCTCGTCCTCGTCTTTGAATTCGGCGAGGATGTCTGTAGAGAATGCGTTTGTGGGGTACTCCGCTGCGGGGTAGGGCTCGATGCCCATGTTGCGCAATTCGTTGAGCGACTCGCGGCGGATTATCTCTTGTTCACTAAGTTCTAAAATATTCATGGTATTTTATATTTGTTTGCGTTATACGATTTTCTTAAAATAGTCTATTGTGCGCTGAAGGCCTTCGGCGAGTTGAATCTCGGGCTGCCAGCCGCCGAGCTCGCGCTGTGCGACGCTGATGTCGGGCTTGCGCTGACGGGGGTCGTCCTGGGGCAGGGGCTCAAATATTATTTTTGATTTGGTGCCTGTCATCTCAATGACTTTTTGTGCCAACTCAAGCATTGTAAACTCGCCCGGGTTGCCTATGTTCACGGGGCCTACGAAGTTGTCATCGGTATCCATCATACGCACCATTCCCTCTACAAGGTCATCTACGTATTGGAAACTGCGTGTTTGTTTGCCGTCGCCATAGATGGTGATGTCCTCGCCCTTGAGTCCCTGTACAATGAAGTTTGAGACTACGCGTCCGTCGTTCATACTCATTCTTGGGCCATAGGTGTTGAATATGCGTATGATTTTTATCTTTACGTTGTTTTGCCTGTGGTAGTCCATAAAGAGTGTTTCGGCGCAGCGCTTGCCTTCATCATAGCAGGAGCGTATGCCTATGGGGTTTACGTTGCCCCAGTAGCTCTCTACCTGTGGATGTATGACGGGGTCGCCGTAAACCTCGCTGGTTGATGCTTGCAATATCTTGGCTCCTACGCGCTTGGCAAGGCCCAGCATATTCATTGAGCCGATGACGCAGGTCTGTATGGTCTTTACAGGGTCGTGCTGATAGTGCACGGGAGAAGCGGGGCAGGCGAGGTTGTATATCTCATCGACCTCGGCTGTGTAGGGCTGTGTGATGTCGTGGCGCACCAACTCAAAATGGTCGTTGCCAATGAGGTGGCGTATGTTGTCCTTGCTGCCTGTGAAGTAGTTGTCGAGGCAGATGACATCGTTGCCGTCGTTGAGCAGTCTTTCGCATAGGTGCGACCCTATGAAGCCGGCTCCTCCTGTTACAAGTATCCTTTTCATAACTCTGTTCTTTATTCTAAATCGGCGCTGCCCGAGCCTATCATATTGCCGTCTACAAAGATGTACACAAGGTAGTGGCCGCTTTGCAGTGTCTCCTCGATGTTCCAATAGAAGGTGAGTACTTGCTCCTCGCCGGTGAACTCCATCTTTCGGCTCATTGAGTAGCTTATGTCGCGGTTCTCATAGAGGAAAGTGTTGCTGTATCCCTTGGTGAGCGGCTCGTCGTTGGGCTGTATGATTCTTACATAGGCAACCTTTTCGCCGGTGCTTGCTGTTATGTTCTTGGAGATTGTGCAGCTTACGCTTATCTGCTTGGCGCGCTTTATCTTGTCGGTCTCTTTGCCGTTGGAGCGAAGCAGTGCCATTCTTACGTTGGTTGCATCGAGTTGAGAGGCAAGGGTTACCTTCTCGGTTAGTTCCTTTTTCTCTTTCTCCAAGTTCTTGGCTTGGCTCTCGGCCCTCTTCTTGCCGGCGATGAGCTTTGAGTTTTCGCTCTTGAGCTCGGTGTTCTCGCGGAAGAGGGAGTCAATCTGTGTTACATAGCTCTCGAGCACGCCGCGCAGTGTCTTAAGCTCCTTCTTCAGGCGCTTTATCTCTGCGGCATTGG
>JAFYSC010000169.1 GCA_017546635.1 Bacteroidaceae bacterium
CCAACGAAATTTTAAGTTCTCCAAAATATTTCGCAATCAACTGCTGTGCAGCTGCAGGCAACTGCTCCTTTGTGATAATCCTGTCACGCTCGTCGGCTTTTACTGTTGAAAACGCGAAGACCAATGCAAATGCGATAAAAAATAGTTTTTTCATAGTTCTCTCTTTTAAGGTTATACAATCTTTTCGTTTTTATTTACACTGCAAAGATTACACCAAATTCTGAAATAAATTCGAAATTCAAGAAAAAAGACAACATTTTTCAAAAAATCAATTCCACTCAACCGTAAACAGATGCTGTCCATCCTCGAAACGGTAGCCCACCTTGAAATTATAGAACCTACAGATGGAATTTACAAGCGCAAGGCCAAGTCCTGTAGAGCCGCTCTTGCCACCGTGATAGAAGCGGTCGAACACACGCCCGGCATCGAGAGGGGCATCGCCGCTGTTAGATACCACAATACAGCCCGCACCAACCTGCACCGAGACTGTTGCACCCTCGGGCGAGTGCAGATAGGCGTTCTTCAAAAGATTGCCCACGAGTGTATCGGCAAGAGCCTCGTTCATACTAACCACACAACGCCCGCGCACCTGCACATTGCTTTTCACCTCCTTGTGCGAATATATCTCGTTGTAGAGTTCTATTTCCCTGTCCACGAGCGCCGCAACGTCGACATCTGCCACCTCGGGGAACTGCCCGTTGTCAATTTTTGTGAGCAGCAGCAGTGTCCTGTTCATACGCACAAGACGTCCCAATGTACGCTGTATTTTCGACAGCTCGGCATACTGCTCCTCGCTCAAAGGAGTATTGTCTACCAGCCACTCAATGCGGTTGCCAATTACTGCAAGCGGAGTCTGCAGCTCGTGCGAGGCATTGCCTATGAACAGTTTCTGCTGCTCCGAATACTCTTCGGCACGGTTGACAGCCTGGAAAGCCGCCTGTCCCAGCTTTTGGAATTCTATCACATCGCACTCGGGCACAGCCGACGGACGCTTGCCCGGGGTGTATCTGCCGAACCACCCGAGCAGCTTGTACAACGGCCCCATACTGCGATAAAAGATAGCCGACGTCGCCAACAGTATCACCAGCAACAGCAGCGCATAGAGAACAAGCACATACCAGAAGATTGCACTCCTGAGGTCGTCGCGCTCAAAAGTGGGCATTGCCACCTGCAGCCTGTACATAATATCCCTATCATCCATAAAGACCGTCGTAAGGACGCGCGCCGGCTCAGTATCCTTCTGCTCGGGTATATATACCATCTCATCGTGGAAAGTCATATAAGGCTCCACGTACACCCCGCTGTCGAGCGGCTCTATCGTATAGCTGTTGTTCGACCCGTTGCCCGGCAACGGCAGAGGATAACCGGCAAGCTGACGGCGGATGATGGTCTCGGCATACTCCACAAGACTGTCGTCCGACTCGTCGTTAATCTCCTCTATCATCGTATAATAGAATATTACTGCCCACAATGTTATTATGGGCAGCAGAATAAGCGCCAGGCGCAGCGTTACCTTATAAATGAGTTTCATTGGAGTATCTTTTTGGCAAAAAGGGTCATTCGTCCACCTCGGCAAGCTTATAGCCGAAGCCATACACAGCCTTTATATTGACATCGGCCCCTGCCTCGGAGAGCTTTTTACGGAGATTCTTCACCTGTGCATACACAAAACTGAAATTGTCGGCCATATCAATGTGGTCGCCCCACACAGCCTCGGCAAGCAGTGCCTTATCGACAATATGGTTGGGGTGACGCAGGAAATAGAGCAGGATGTCGAACTCCTTCTTCAGTAGCGGCACGTAGCTGCCCGCAACCTTCACGCTACGCTCCTGAATGTCGAGGGAAATGTTTCCGGCAACCATAATATTGTTCACCGCTGTAGCACCGCGACGAAGCACGCTCTTTATGCGCGCCGAAAGCTCCGCAACATAAAATGGCTTTGCAAGATAGTCGTCGGCACCCAGATTGAGCCCCTCGACCTTATCGTCGATAGAGTCCTTTGCCGATATTATTATCACCCTGTCGGCCTTGCCCAACGACTTTATATGCTGCAGCAGGCGCAGGCCGTTGCCGTCGGGGAGCATAATGTCGAGCAGAATGCAGTCGTAGCTGTAACCCGCAATCTTATCCTCGGCATCAAGGTAGTTCGACGCAGTCTCTACAACGTACCCCTCGGCACGCAGTGCGCGCGACATTATCTCGCTGAGCGAGGCATCGTCCTCCACTATCAGTAGTTTCATCTTTCACCCGTTTATAATTGATGCGACAAATGTCACACATAAATTTGAAATGAAACTGAATTTCAGGCTCGCAAAATCCCGTTTCTTAGTCATTTTCCTCGGCAAGCTCAAAATCGAGTTGCTTACGCTCAAGGTTAGCCCTTGTGATACGTATGCGCAAGGGGTCACCAATCATATACTTACGATGCTTGCGCTTGCCCACAAGGCAGTAGTTTGCATCGTCGAACTCGTAGAAATCGTCCTGCAGGGTGCGCAGGGGAATCATTCCCTCACACTTGTTCTCGTTAATCTCGGCATATATACCCCACTCGGTCACTCCGCTTATGACAGCATCGTACTCCTCGCCCACGTGCTCGCTCATAAACTCCACCTGCTTGTACTTTATGCTTGCACGTTCGGCATTTGCCGCCACCTGCTCCTGTGCCGAACAGTGCTCACACAAATCCTCGTACTTTGCCTGGCTCACCGAACGCGCCTTCTGTGCCAGATAGCGGTCGAGCAGACGGTGCACAAGAAGGTCGGGGTAACGGCGTATGGGCGAAGTGAAGTGAGTATAATACTTGAACGCAAGGCCATAGTGACCGATATTCTCGGTAGAATATTTTGCCTTCTGCATTGTGCGGAGCGAAATCTGCTCAATCACATTCTGCTCCTTAGTGCCTTTTATCGCACCCAGCAGGTTGTTGAGCGCAGCAGGAGAGGTAGTGCGTCCCGAGGCACTCTTCATCTTGTATCCGAGCTTGGCAACAAAGCGCGCAAGCGTTGTCAGCTTGTCGGGGTCGGGCGTATCGTGTATACGGTAGACAAAAGTCTTCGGCTGGTTATTGGGCGTGCGCTTGCCTATAGTCTCGGCCACAGTGCGGTTGGCAAGAAGCATAAACTCCTCTATCAGCTGGTGCGACTCGTTGCTCTCGCTGAAATATACCGATACAGGCTTGCCGTCATCATCGAGGCGGAAACGCACCTCGGCCTGCTGGAAGTCTATCGCTCCGGCAGCAAAGCGCTTGGTGCGCATTATCTGTGCAAGGTCGTTCAGTTGCTTAATCTCGTTGCAATACTCGCCGTTACCCGATGTGAGTATATCCTGCACCTCCTCGTAGCTGAAACGGCGGTCGCTGTTTATCACACCGCGCACAATCCTGTAGTCCTTCACCTCGGCACTGCTGTTCATTGTAAATATCACCGAATAGGTGAGCTTATCCTCGTTGGGACGCAGCGAACACAGGAAATTGCACAGTCTTTCGGGCAACATAGGGATAGTACGGTCGACAAGGTAGATGGACGTTGCACGCTTGAATGCCTCCTTGTCTATCACACTGCCCTCGGTCACATAGTGCGACACATCGGCAATGTGCACACCAATCTCCAACAATCCGTCGGGAAGAGCGCGTATGGAGAGTGCATCGTCAAAGTCCTTTGCATCCACAGGGTCTATGGTGAATGTAGTGATGCCGCGGAAATCCTCCCTGCGCGCAATCTCCTGCTCCGTAATGTCCGACGGCAACTTGTTTGCCGCCTCCTCTACTGCAGCAGGATAGACGTAGGGCAGGCCATACTCCACAAGAATAGCATTCATCTCGGCATCATTGTCGCCCTCCTTGCCCAGAATGTCAATGACTTTTCCTACAGGGTTACGGCTGTCCAGCGGCCAGTCGAGCAGCTTGACAACAGCCTTGTCGCCCGACTTACCACCCTTGAGGTACTCCCGCGGGATAAATATGTCACAGGGGATAATCTTGCTCTCGGTGAGCAGCAGCGCATAGTGCTTCTCTACCTTGAGCACACCGGCAAAAGTATCGTGCTTGCGGCGCACAATCTCCACGACCTCGCCCTCGAGCGCACCACCGCGACGCTTGGCAAATATCGAGACACGCACATAATCGTCGGTGAGAGCGTGCATAGAGTGACGCTCGGTTATTATCACCGCATCGCTGCCGTCCTCGGGATACACCATATTGTATCCCTCGTTGCTGCGCTTGAATGTTCCGCACACCACAGCTCCCCTGTTGGCAAGCATATACTTGCGGAAGGCAGGCTCAAGCAGATAGCCGTCGAACACCATATCATCGAGTATCGTCACGCAAAGCGTACGTGCCGACGTCGATGTTATTCCAAGAGCCTTGAATATCTCCTTTGTTCCTACCTGCTCGTTATCGTGACGATTGAAAAATTCCACTATCATCTCTACCAACTGACGCTTGTTCATACGTCGAGTTGCCTTACCACCCTTCTTTGCCATAATACTGAATTTTTATGTTTTTCTATAAGAATTTTGCTAAAGTAACAATAAAAAAGGGGAAATAGCAAAAATATACCCCAAAAAAGGAAGAGAGAAGTATTTAATTCCAATCAACATTGCCATTGTACTCTTTTTGGGTACAGCAGCCACAAGCAGTAGAGTATTTTATCCACCTGAAATATTTTTATTTTTTTCGTTTTTTTCTGTAAGAAACAACCAACCATAATCTCATTATTATAGACGAAAAGAACCTGCATATGGTAAAAAATGTTAAATTTGCACATAGAGGGGAACTTTTTTGCTACACGCATTATATATTGAAAAGCGAGCATCAATCAACAAATTTTATAAAACCTTTAAAAACAGAATTTATGAAAAACGTAAAGAAGAATGTACAGGAGCTTGAGACATCCGAGAGAGCCTATGTAAAGGGTAACAGCGGTGCCGTGTACGATTTCAACTCTATCCCCTTCGACGGCAACACCGAGAAACTGTCGGAACATCTGGGTTGCAGCTACCCCGGCATTTACCTGTTTGTAGAAAGAGGAGCAGATAAAGAACTGAGCAAGGTCCTATTCAAAGGAGAGTCGGACGACATAGCAAAGGATTTGGAGAACAACAACGGAAAAGTAGATTTCTCGAAATTGGGTGCAACATATTTCTGCTATTCCTACGATGACTCCGAGAATATGCGCAAAGATATAAAGGATGACATTTGTGAGGGATAAGCAGGAGCCGAACAATACAGTACCGCCCACAAACCACAATAAATATTACTATATATAAAGTATAAATGCTTGGTGTTCGTATTTTATATGAACACCAAGCATTTAATATACACAAACAAAAAAGCCTCTCAGCATAACTGAAAGGCTTTCTGCGGTGCGTACGGGACTCGAACCCGTGACCCCATGCGTGACAGGCATGTATTCTAACCAACTGAACTAACGCACCAAAAAATTAAAGAACTTTCGGGAGTATTGTAAGAAAATTTGAAGTGCGGTGCGTACGGGACTCGAACCCGTGACCCCATGCGTGACAGGCATGTATTCTAACCAACTGAACTAACGCACCAGTATTTCAAATATCTCTTTTCGCAACCTTCCCGATTGCTGGGTGCAAAGATACAAAGAGTTTCTCTATCTGCAAATTTTTTCCAGACTTTTTTGCATCAAAACGGCAAAAAAGTGCCATTTCGCCTATTTTTTCTCCTCAAAAGAGCTAAAAACGCGTTGAAAAAGGCAAGCATCGTGATATTTTCCGCCACTATAGCCCCAATCTTTAAGAGTTGCCACCTTCTGAAAGCCGCAACGCTCAAAGAGCAAGCAGGCCGGCGCATTATCGGCATATACATAAGCGTACAACTGGTGGATATTGAGCATTTGTACAGAATAATCGCACAAAAGAGTGAGCGCCTGCGCTGCATACCCCTTGCCGCGGCTATCGGCATCAAGTACAACACCCACTTCGGCACGATGATGCGAGGGTGCATAATCGAACAGGTCCAATATACCAACTACACTATGTCCAGCGCACTCCTCTATCATCAGGCGCAACTGCTTGTCGGCATATATATCGTGGTTGTTCTCTTTTATATAACGCAACAACTGGTAGCGCGAATAAGGCACCTTGCAGGCCGAGACATACCACAGCCTCGTGTCATTCTCGATGTGGAACATAAAGTCGGCATCGGAGAGTTCGGGAGCACGCAGCAGTATCTCTGACGACTGAAGAAGTTGTTCGCTCATTTTAGTAACTGTTTAAGTTCATAAAAAAAGGTAATAATATAGATGTTGACCCGCAGCTCACTTTCTTCGCAGACTTGTCATCCTGAACGGAAGTGAAGGATCTCTAAATCACGTAAAAAAAAGAGATACATTGCCTTTAGCCCCTTCGGGCGGCGACCGTTGGTTCGCTTTGCTCAGACGTATTGTTGAGGGTTTGCCCGAAAAATGACAAATGATATTTGGGTCAACTGCTATATTGTTGCTTAAAAAAACATATTAAACCGGACAAGGTGACGCTTTTGCTTCTTATTTGTCCTTTCTTTTGTAGATATACCCCTCGGTTATCAGCACTCCGCTTTTCATTGAATATGTCGCTATTTTAAGGCGGTTATGAGGAACCGATTCAAGAACCTGGAACATTTGGCCGAAGCAGTATGTATCGGCATCAAAGACAATGGTATCATAACATCCGACACCACCCTCCGTAAGTTCCTTTTTAGAGAGCAGTATATTCTCGGTTGCAATATATTTATGCATTCCGTCGGGCTGTTCCCTTTGCAATATATCGCGTATCTCGTCTACAGCCTTGTCTACACCTACAACAATAGCATTCAGGAGATAGGGTTTATCGGCCTTCTTCCTGCGGTGACGGAACTGGTTGCCTACGTATGCCATCATTGCACGCACCCAAATGGCAATGCTTATGGGCAGGCTAACAAGCAGCGAATAATGTGCATAGTGCTTGTTGAAGAAGAGCTGCATTGCCTGATAGAAGGTGTACACATAGCGGTAGGAGCTTTTCACCGTGCTCTCGCCCTTATAGTGCAGTATGCGCGAGGGCAGGAAGAAGTTCTTGTACCCTGCCTTCATTATGCGGTAGGAGAGGTCGATATCCTCGCCATACATAAAGAATGCCTCGTCCAGAAGCCCCGATTTCTGCAACGCCTCGCGGCGCAGGAACATAAACGCACCCGAAATAATCTCTATCTCGTTTATCTGCTGCTCGTCGAGGTAACGCATATAATAGCGTCCCCAGAGGCGCGACTTGGGGAAAAGCCCCGCCAAGCCCGACATTTTACTGAATGCAACAAAAGGCGTAGGCAGTCCACGGCGCGACTCAAGCGCAAATTTTCCGTCGGTGCGCAACATATAGGCACCTGCGCCACCCGCCTGGGAGTTGGAGTCCATAAACTCGACGAACTGTTCAAGAGTTTCCTCGGCAACAATGGTATCGGGGTTCAACAGCAGCACATACTCTCCTGTTGACATTCTTATAGCCTGGTTATTGGCCCGTGCAAAGCCACGGTTATCCTTGTTCCAGATAAAAGTCACATCGGGAAAGAGAGGGGTGAGATATTCGCACGAACCGTCGGACGAAGCATTGTCCACAACAAACACCTCGGCTTCAATCCTTCGTATGGCGCGTTGTACCGAGCGCAGACACTGCTCGATAAAATATTTCACATTATAGCTTACTATTACTATTGACAGCTTCATCTTGCGACGGGAAAAAGGTTATTTTGTACTGCTTCCACCCAACAGGGCATCGTACTCCTTGCGCGAGGGATAGCAATAGATATGCGCCAGAAAGCCTATTGCCACGCAATATATCGCACTCTTATAATCGATGAGGAAATATGCTACCGCATTGACTATTGCACAAAGGGCTGTAGCCGTACTGCGCATAATACCCTTCGAGCGGTACTGCCTGTCGAACAATTTAATATCGCTTTTATCGGCCTTTTCCAACTTGCTGTTGAAATACACAATTGCAAGCGGTATTAGAATAAGCGTACAAATGCTCACAAGCTGCATAATATATCTCTGGTTATCGTCGAACGCCACCCCGCCACAAGCCGACGATGACAGGACGACACACAGCAGTGCAACAACAACCATTACAACTGCCGAGTACCAAAAATATTGTTTCAAGTAGTTCTGTGCCGAATATTTCATTTTCTGTCTATTTCAATAGGTTTTACCGGTAAAGGGCGTACGGTTCACGATGGAACGTCCAAGGGTTATCTCGTCGGCATACTCAAGTTCGTCGCCCACGGAAATTCCCCTGGCAATGACTGACAGTTTTACATCGTATTGCGACAATTTACGGTATATATAGAAGTTTGTGGTGTCTCCCTCCATTGTGGAACTGAGGGCAAGGATAATCTCCTTCACCTCCCCCCCGGCCACACGGTCGATGAGACTCTCTATCTTGAGGTCACCGGGAGATACTCCGTCCATAGGCGATATTACACCTCCCAACACGTGGTACACTCCACGGTACTGCATTGTATTCTCTACGGCCATCACATCCTGAATGTTCTCTACCACACATATAAGCGAGTGGTCGCGCGAGGGGTTGGCACATATTGGACATATCTCGGTATCCGAAATGGAGTGACAGCACTTGCAATATACGGCCTCGCGCTTGAGGCGTATCATCGCATCGGAGAATGAAGCAACCTCATCCTCCTGTCTGCGCAGGAGATGAAGCACAAGACGTGTCGCAGTCTTGCGTCCAATGCCGGGCAGTTTAGTGAACTCATTCACAGCCCTTTCGAGAAGTTGTGAGGGATATTCCTGACTCATCGCTTTTTATTTTCGGCTGCGAAGATACTGAAAAATTGCTTACAACAGGCTGTTTTTAACGAAATAAACAGTATCTTCGCGTCTAAACTGTTATAATAGAAAAGAATGAAAGAATATGAGATAAAGTCGGCACGCTTTGTGATAAGCAACACCGATATAAAGAAATGCCCTCAGGACGGCAGGCCCGAGTATGCCTTCATAGGCCGCTCCAATGTTGGAAAGTCGAGCCTCATCAACGCTCTCACCCGCAACAACAAGCTGGCAATGACTTCGTCTATGCCCGGAAAGACACTGCTCATAAACCATTTTATAGTAAACAACGAGTGGTACCTTGTCGACCTTCCAGGTTACGGATATGCCAAGCGAAGCAAGTCGCAGACTGCCGCATTGGAGGAGATTATTTCGTCGTACGTGCTCGACAGGGAGCAGATGACACTGCTATTCGTGCTCATCGACTCGCGTCACGAGCCTCAGAAGATAGACCTTGAATTCTTCGAGTGGCTGGGCGAGAACGGAGTTCCCTTCGCCATTGTATTCACAAAGGCCGACAAGCTGAAGAAGACCCAGCTCGCATCGAACATAAAGGCCTACAAGGAGCGCCTGCTCGAACAGTGGGAGGAGCTTCCACCCGTCTTTGTAACATCATCGGAGACAGCGTTGGGACGCGAGGAGATACTGAAATACATCTACGAAATAAATAATGCTACAGAACAAGAATAAGAATATGAACCGACTGTTTACCGCCATACTTCTTCTGCTTGCCCTCACAGCCTGCACAAAGAACAGATACACAATAAAAGGCGAATACCCCGATGCCCCCGACGGCACAAAAGTATACCTTGCCCTGCTCGACGAGAATTTCACATATACCGACTCGGCATTAGTGAGCAACGGACGCTTCACCTTTGAGGGACGACAGGACACCCCCGTAGTGCGTATGCTCCTCTCCTCGGTTGCCCTTGAGGGCGGTCCAGTAGTAATTGAGAACGGAAACATAAGCGTAAAACTGAAATACGGCATACAACGTTGGGGCACCCCGCTCAACAACGACCTCCAGATGTTCTTCGATGAACGCGGCACAATGGCACACCGCATAGAGTCGGCAGTGGCATATATCGCCGCAAACAGGAATATGGGCGAGGCACAGCGCGACAGCCTTCGTATGATGACAGCAAACGCCCGCCGCGACTTTGTAAACACGCTGCAGCACACCATAGGCGGAAATATGGAAAATGCGCTCGGAGCCTTTCTCCTCACTCAATCCGAGGAGTATTTCTCACCCTCGGAGCTGTATTCCATTATGTCTATGGTACCCGAGTATCTGCACGACAAGCGCTTCAAGGTCGTATATGCCCGAGTAAAGGACAACGCAGGACGCAAGATGCGCGCAATAGCGACCTCTGCAGGCTGCAACTACATAAACTTTGAGCTACCCGACATCAACGGCAACAAGGTACTCTTCTCGGACATCATAACCAAGAACCGCTACACCCTGCTCGACTTCTGGGCAAGCTGGTGCCCTCCCTGCCGACAGGAGATGCCCGCAATAAAGAAGATAGCAAAGGAGTACTCCGACAAGGGCGTGGCCGTGGTGAGCCTCTCGCTCGACAGCAACGAAAAAGAGTGGAAGGAGGGTGTATCCTCGATGCAGATGACCTGGACACAGCTATGCGACCCCAAGAGCGGCAGCGCCGAGGTTGCATCGGTCTACGGAGTGGAGTCTATCCCCGAACTTATCCTCTTTGACTCGAAAGGAGAGATTATTATGCGTGGCGAGCCTGCATACAGAATGGCCGAGAAACTACAGGAACTGCTCAAGTAAAAATCCAAACGAATAGATATAACAAAGAAATCAGCCCCTATGAACTTAGAGGCTGATTTTTGTATAATCTAGTTGCTTTTCCAAAGCCTGGCAGTCTTATCTTTTTGACGGGGTGAAGCTCTTGCTTGTACCGCCGTTTGCGCTGCCGCCCACAAGGAACACGCCATCGAGATAGCTCTCTTGCGGCTCGTCGACCGACGTTACATTGTAAAGGAGAGTGTACGACGCCGAAGTGAACTCGGGTGAGCTGAGCAACACTTTTGCACTGTTCATTGTCGAGGGACAACGATAAGAGAACATAGTCTCACCGTTGCTGTTCTTGACAGTCAAATAGCGCTCGGCTGTCAATGACACCGAAGATACCGAAGAGTAATACTGCTGGCTCGATGTAGGATTGCTCGACGAGCCTCCCGTACCCACCATTATACCTCCTGTAATGCTGAATGTATTGCTGTCGCAGTCGAAAGAGCCCTCGGGGTTGGTGCTTCCCGACGCAAGTATCACACCACCGTTTATATACAGCGAGCCGTTGGAGTCTATCGCATCATTGTTTGTAGAGTAGCAATAGATATATCCTCCGTTGACAGTAAGGCTCGATGCAGCATTTATTGCATCGTCATAGGTCTTGCATATTATCTCGCCACCATTGATTGTCATATTGGTCTTGCTCTCGATACCCTCGCCGCCGTCATTCTTTGTAGAGGTATATATCCTGCCGTTGTTTATGACAACCTCGGCACTGCCCTTGATGGCTTTGGGGGCAGCGTTGAAGCCCTGTTGCATTCCACCCATACCGCCCATTCCGCCGCCCGAAGATGTTCCAAGCGCACTGCCCGTAGTGCTTGCCGATATTGTGAGGTACGATGTCTCGCCGGTTGAGTGGCCTATTGTAAGCACAC
>JAFYSC010000170.1 GCA_017546635.1 Bacteroidaceae bacterium
ATATGCCACATCCTATGGCCGAGGAAAGTTGTAGCATCCACACGCTCGAAACCCAACGACCAGTAGAGCTTCTCGGCCGAGGGCTTCTCGAAATCGACCAACAGCCCCACACGTCCAAACCCTCTATCCGCAGCCCTTTCGCACATAGCCCCGAGCAACATACGTCCTATTCCGCATCCACGATATTCAGGAAGCACCGCGAGCGAATCGACATAGAACTCACCAGCCTGAGTCTCTTCCTCGATATCTATCGTATGACCAAGCATTTCACGCATCAATGCAAACAACGGCTCACGCAATCTGTGCAGCTCCCCGCCATCGTATCCGACTACAGCAGCTACAGGTATGCCACCCACCTCGGCAATAAGAGTATTGCAATAGCTGTATTGTGCATCGTCCCTTGCTGCAAGCTTCTTGAAGAGCTCATAAAGAGGATGCGTTGTATCGCCATCGAGTGCCATACATACAATCAAGGCTATAAATGGAGCATCGGAAGAGGATGCTTCCCTTATCTTCACATTCATTTCTTTCATTCTTACATTATTAATAAACGGGCATCAGCCTATGGAACAACAATCCTTGGCGAAATCGGCAGCAGAGCAGAACTCCACGACATTGCCCGTAAAGGGGTGGACAAACCGCAGATGCGCAGCGTGCAGCATAAGACGCCTGTCCGACTTTCCGTAAAGCTCATCACCTACGATGGGAATGTCGAGCCCGTCCTTATGTGCACAATGCACACGCAGCTGATGCGTGCGCCCCGTGAGCGGATAGAGCGCGACAAGTGCACACCTGCGTCCGCCATACTCCTCCACCGACAGGACCTCATATTCAGTGACAGCCTCCTTGCCGCTGGCATAATCGACCTTTTGCGACGGACGATTGAGATAATCGGGCGAGAGAGGAAGGGATATTACACCATTGCCGTTTACAGGAACACCGTCGAGCAGTGCCATATATTTTTTCGTAACCTCGCGACGCGCAAAAAGAGCCTGCATAGCCTTGTAGGCTTCAATGCCTTTTGCCGCCACCAGAAGCCCCGACGTAGACATATCAAGACGGTGTGCCACAAGAATATCTTCTCTGCCAAAATGACAGACGAGCCACTCCTGCAACGACTCCCCTCCTACTTTTCCTGGCACAGAGAGCACACCCGACGGTTTATCGGCAACAACGAGCCACTCATCTTCGTAGAGAATTTTAATATCGCAAGGGGCGGAGGCATTGACGCATAAAAAACCGTCCACCTCCAATCCCTGCAGCATAAACGAAAGGATAGGCTCACATTTTCCCTTGCACGAGCCATAGAAACAGCCGTCGCGCCGCACCTCGCCCACAGGCGATGCACCCAGCCAGAATTCGGCCATACAGAGCGGCTGCAACGAGTGGCTATAGGCATATTGCAACAATTTGGGAGCGGCACACTCGCCCGCGCCGGCAGGCGGTACTACACCGCTATAGTCATTGAAAATCTTTGTGAGCGGACGGCTCTCGCCCCTTGCATTGAGCATAATGAAATTATCGAAGAGCCACTCCTGCAACGCTGCCGAACGACGGCGGCGCTCCTCTTTAAGGGCATCTATATGCGCATCGAGCAGCGCCAACCGTTCCTTTTGCAGCTCCACCCGCTGCTGCAGACGCTGCGTGAGCCTTTTGAGCTCCGCCTTAAGGTGCTGGCTCTCGCGCACAAGCGCTGCATCATCGGCAGCCGAAAGAGCATCCGAGGCACGCACTGCGTCGCGCCTCTCCTTTGCCACGCGCATCTCCCTGCGCATAGCATCGAGCTGCTCGTCCATAGAGCGACGGGCAGCATCAACAGCCTCAGCGGCAGCAATATACTCTGCACTCTCCTTAATATCGGTAATTTGCCTGTTTATGAGAGAAATTCCAGCCTCCTCGCGCTTGAAATACCCGTCGGGCGACTGGAAGTCGAACACAGGCGGCACAAAGCCACGCTGCACGTTACTGCCGCCGAGCAACCCCGAGAATGCAGCCAGATAGCCGAGCTCACCAGCAGCGTCGCGCACCACAAGCACACCCATCATCTTCCCTTTTGCAACCTCGCCGGCCAGCCTTTCATCGGCAGCAACGAAACGGCGGAGCTCCCCGGCAGCAAGCTCGCAGAGCCTGTGAGGGGTGTATTTAAAAGGATTGTTGAACCGCACAGGCAGTTCAACATTCCTTATATCCGAAGTATATCTGTGCAGACACTCCATCAGTTGTTGTATTTCACATCTTTACTCTCGTCGAATCCACCCTCAATGTCATTATCCTCGATAGTCACATTCACAACCTTCTCGAAGAAGAAACGGCGGTTGTTCCAGTGGAAGGGCGCAAAATCCTCATTCTGCACAACTTTGTTGTTGCGGAACACAAGACCGTCGAGCGACTTTGCATATACGAGGGGAGCGTCGAATGTCTCGAACACATTGTGCTCAATCACGACACCCTTGCCGTTGCCGCCGTGGAAATATTTTGTCTGGGCAGCAAGATTGGGAATCTCGGGATAGATTGAGATAACACCGTTTGTAAACTGGAACATATTGGTAAGGGCATTCAGGAAACGGTTGTTGCGTATCACGACGTCGCGGCAAGCGCCAGTCTCGAACCAGCCGTTGCAGTCGCCGCAAAGCAAGATGGCAGTTCCCGATGTATGGTCGAAGAAGTTATACTCAACGAGAGTACTCTTGGGAGTGCTGAACAACGCACCGCGGGCACGGTTGTTGCGTATCACATTATTGCTGAATACGACCTCGGGAGTCCACTCAAGATTCTCGATACCGTATGTTCCGTTGGCAATGTCGGCAGGGAGAGGCTTCTCGAACTTGATTCTGAACTCCTTGCAGCCCGCAAGCTGTTCCTTGTCGTAGGGAGCAATCTCGACAACGCGGTTGCCTTCGGTAATCTCCATCACATCGGAACGGACGAACTGCACGCTGTCGCCTGCACCGCCCCAGTAGAAACCATAGGCCTGGCCGTGCATATAACGTCCTACGAGAGTATTGTCGTCGAGACGCTGTACAACGCGCAGGTATGTACCGTGCACATTTATGGCATCGTCCATCATACCCTCGTACAATCCGTTGATTGACACTATCTTGCCCTTACAGCCCGAGAAGTGTGTAGCATCGGCCTGAGTGGTGAAGTAACGCTCGTTGTTGCGTGTAGCAACCTGGAAGCCGTCGAGAGTGATATTCTCGCTCATCTGTGCAAGCAGGCCCATACCCTCGGCATAATATACGACTGTATTCTTGAGGACTGTGTTCTTGCACTGCGACACAAAGATACCGGGAGTGGGACGTGCGTATGAACGCATTGCAACCACTGTACCGGGCTTCAGGCGGGCATCGTTCCAATGGGCACGGATTACACCGGGCTCAACCTCCTGGACACTGTGTGTTCCAACGCCAATGTCGCTTGTCTTGTACACTATGTGCCTTGTCTCGCCGTCGAAGGCAATACCCCAAGAGGGGGTAAACTCCCAATTGCAGCCATATACGACCAGACGGTTGTCAACCACCTTATAGCTTGCATAGGGAGCTACGCGGTAAGTCATAATGCCATTCTCGGCATCATTCTCCAGTATCTCGACCTGTGTAATCTGAGGAGCACGGGTATCTATGCCTATAAGGTCGAGTGTACAATTCTCGCAATCTACCATTGCGACAGGCAGCATTCTGCCGTTCATATAGAAATCGGTACGCGCACCGTCCTTGCCGCCACCCTTGAGAGTGAGGTTCTTCACACCCTCGAGTACCACAGCCACACGCTTGGGATTGTCCTGGTCGTGGTTGGAGATATAGTACTCGCGCACGTTAGCACTGTCGGGGTAAAAATCGTACTCACCCGCCTCGAAGAGCAGCTGTGCAGGCGCAGCCGCGCACTCGTTCTTGATAGTCTCAATGGCTGCAGCCACAGCCTTTGTCATATCCTTGCCTGTATTAGGCACAATACCAAAATCGGAAGCAAGATAAATCTTCTCGCCGCCACACGAGGCAAGCAGCACTGCCGCCATAATAAACGAAACAAATTTCTTCATATAGTAAGTTATAAATAGTAAGAAGCTGTTTAAATTTCTAAAAAATGTTTTTCTTATATTGGAAACCGTTATTTCGTTGTTTTTTTATGTTCAAAATTGCCTGTTTTCTTCTTTTCCTCGGTTACGTAGCACGCTACGCGCCCTCAGAAAATAATAAAACATTCTAATCATGACCTATAAAAAACTTAACGATATAAATTTAAACAGCTTCTAAACATTTTTTGCGAAGATAGCACAAATAAAGATAAACTATTGAAAACAAGATTAAATATTTTATAATTTGTCACATTTTTGAGACAGCAATAAAGTTTGGCACGGTTTTTGTACTACATCGGTATGCGGACACAATTTATTGAAAAAGACAATTTTTCGCAACAAAAGCACACGAGATTGTCAATTTATCATTATCTTCGCAGAAATTTTACATATTTTCGAATAACTATAATTTTATAATAAATGGGTTTTTTAGATTTAATAAGTAAACTATTTGGCAACAAAGCAAGCCGCGACGCCAATGAAATACGTCCGTGGGTAGAGAAAATAAAAGCAGTCTACCCGCAGATAAGCGTATTGAGCAACGACGAGTTGCGTGAGCGTTCAGCTGCACTCAAAGCCAAGATACAAGGTACTGTAACCGAGGAGCGCCGACGCATAGAGGAGCTGAAGGCCAGCATCGAGGGTACAGAGATTGAGAAGCGCGAGGCTATATTCAATCAGATAGACAAACTGGAGAAAGAGGTACTCGAGAAGCTCGACAAGGCTCTCGACGAGGCACTCCCCGAGGCATTCGCGATTGTAAAGGATACCGCACGCCGCTTCAGCGAGAATGAGGAGACAGTGGTTACAGCCACACAATTTGACCGCGATCTTGCCGCCAAGTTCGACTTTGTGCGCATCGAGGGCGACAAAGCAATATACAGCAACCACTGGACAGCCGGCGGCAACGACACAAAGTGGAATATGGTACACTACGACGTACAGCTGTTCGGAGGTGTGGTTCTTCATAAAGGTAAAATTGCCGAGATGGCAACAGGAGAGGGTAAGACCCTTGTGGCTACCCTGCCCGTATTCCTCAATGCCCTCACCGGCAACGGCGTACACGTGGTGACAGTGAACGACTATCTTGCCAAGCGTGACTCGGAGTGGATGGGCCCCCTTTATATGTTCCACGGACTGAGCGTAGACTGCATTGACAGACACCAGCCCAACTCGCTCGCCCGCCGCAACGCCTACCTTGCCGACATCACATTCGGTACAAACAATGAGTTCGGCTTCGACTACCTGCGCGACAATATGGCAATGCAGCCCGATGACCTTGTACAGCGCGTACACAACTACGCAATTGTGGACGAGGTAGACTCGGTGCTCATTGACGACGCACGTACCCCGCTCATCATAGCAGGCCCCGTGCCCCGCAGCGCCGACCAGATGTTCGAAGAGTACCGTCCTTTGGTGGAACGCCTTGTCGATGCACAGAAGAAGCTGGCAACAGAGCTCCTGGCACAGGCACGTACCAAGATTTACTCGAGCAACAGCGACGAGGTGAACGAGGGCTACATATCACTCTTCCGTACACACAAGGCCCTTCCCAAGAACAAGGCGCTTATCAAGCTGCTCAGCGAGCCCGGTGTAAAGTCGGGACTATTGAAGACCGAGGAGTACTACATAGAGCAGAACAACAAGCGTATGCCCGAGGCTGTAGAGCCCCTGTTCTTCGTGATAGATGAAAAGAGCAACAGCGTAGACCTTACAGATAAAGGTATAGAGCTTCTCTCGCAGGGCACACAGGACAAGGACTTCTTCGTATTGCCCGACATTGCCACACAGCTTGCCGAGCTCGAGAACAGCAGCCTTCCCAACGAAGAGCGCGTTGCAAAGAAGGACGAGCTTCTTGCCAACTACGCAGTAAAATCGGAGCGTATACATACTATCAACCAGTTGCTCAAGGCATATACAATGTTCGACCGCGACGTGGAGTATGTAGTGAGCGAAGAGGGACAGATAAAGATTGTCGATGAGCAGACAGGCCGTATTATGGAGGGCCGCCGCTACTCCGACGGACTGCACCAGGCTATCGAGGCCAAGGAGCGCGTAAAGGTAGAGGCTGCTTCGCAGACCTTTGCCACAATTACCCTGCAGAACTATTTCCGTATGTACCACAAGCTCTCGGGTATGACCGGTACAGCCGAGACAGAGGCAGGCGAATTTTGGGATATATACAAATTGGACGTGGTGGTGATACCCACAAACCGTCCGATTGCCCGCAACGATATGAACGACCGCATCTACAAGACCAAGCGCGAGAAGTACAAAGCGGTAATAGAGGAGATTGAGATGCTCGTGAAACAGGGCCGCCCCGTGCTTGTGGGTACTACATCGGTCGAAATTTCGGAGATGCTTAGCCGTATGCTCACAATGCGCAAGATACAGCACAATGTGCTCAACGCCAAGCTCCACCAGAAGGAGGCCGACATTGTTGCAAAAGCAGGACTCTCGGGTACAGTGACCATCGCCACCAATATGGCAGGCCGTGGTACCGACATCAAGCTCAGCGACGAGGTGAAGGCTGCCGGCGGTCTTGCCATCATCGGTACAGAGCGCCACGAGTCGCGCCGCGTCGACCGCCAGTTGCGCGGACGTGCCGGACGTCAGGGCGACCCCGGTTCATCGGTATTCTTCGTATCGCTCGAGGACAACCTTATGCGTCTGTTCGGCAGCGAGAGAATTGCCAAGATTATGGACAGCAAGTTCGTGGGCTTCGAGGACGGAGATATGCTGGAGCACCCTATGATTTCAAAATCAATAGAACGTGCACAGAAGAAGGTCGAGGAGAACAACTTCGGTATACGTAAGCGCCTGTTGGAGTACGACGACGTGATGAACAAGCAGCGTACCGTAATATACACCAAGCGCCGCCACGCACTCATCGGCGAGCGCATCGGAATGGATATTGTGAATATGATATGGGACCGCTGCTACAACATTGCCGAGAACTTCCCCTTCGACGACGCAAGACTCGAGTTTGTACGCGTGCTTGCAATGGAGCTCCCCTTCGTAACCAAAGAGGAGTGGGACAAGGCCGATGTCGAGAAGCGTGCCGAGCAGTGCTTCAACGCTGCAATAGAGGGATTCAAGCGCAAGAACGAGCGTATGGCCGAGACAGCAAAGCCCAACATACAGTACATTTACGAGAAGACCGAG
>JAFYSC010000171.1 GCA_017546635.1 Bacteroidaceae bacterium
CAACACACTGCACAACAATCAATTATACAGCATAATATATCCGTTAAGGTAAGTCGCAAAAGCAAGCCACAGGATATAAGGCAGCATAATGAGTGCCGCGCTCCTTTTCACCACATAGGCACCCACAAAATAGAGCAAGACAAACATATCCAGGAGCAGTATGTCCATAAAACCCATTATGGGACTACGCAAATAGAAGAAAAAGAAGCTCCACAATATGTTCAGAACAAGCTGCACTGCAAAAAGTACATACAGGAAACGAGTATAGATGGAGCGTACTCCGTAAAGCATACCCGCCGATATACCCATAAGGATATAAAGTACAGTCCACGCAAGCGGGAAAACCCATTCGGGCGGCGTCAATGGAGAGTGTGCAAGTGTAGGATACCACTCGACAAGAGCTTCGCTCTGCATAATACTCGACATATAGCCCAGAAAGAGGCAAATGACAATCCAACCTAGAATAGAGACACCTTTTCCCATAATTCATCTTTTTTATTGCAGAACAAAGATGAGCTGGAAAAGGTTTCACACACAATGCGCAAATTTGGACAAGTTCAACCGGCTCTCCCGGTTATTGCAAAATCCAATAATGCACACCATTTATGCAAAAATTACGCTCCACCCTTTTATTGCAATCATAATGAACAGCACAAAAGAGTAGATGAATTTCACTCCCGTAGTGAGCATAAAGGCAACGAACGACACAAAAGCTACATTCAACGCCTTTTCGAACGGAGTACCGTAAATCATCTCTCCAAGCAATGCGCAGATGAAAGGGCCTAAGACAACACCCAAGAAGCCGAACGGCATTCCAAGGAACATTCCTATCACAGCGCCCCACATTGCATATTTTGAACCGCCTTTCTTGTTTGTCAGCCATACAGGGGCCACATAATCGAGGATTGTCACCGCTACTGCCAAAATTGCAGTAACAAGCAACACAGTCCAACCGATTTCCAAATTACTGCAGAAGGAGAGAAGCAACAACCCCACAAAGCTCAACGGAGGTCCGGGAATACCCGGCACTATGGCACCCACAAGACCCACTATTGCAAGGAGCATAGCAAATACAAGAAGTATATATTCCATAGTGCAATTATTCTACAGTTGCCGTTTCCTCTCCTTTTCTCCTCAGCACCTCATTGATTTGGGAATCGGAATGATAAGGTACCTTTCCCGATGGAACATACTTGCTCGACGAAGAGAGGTGGGTATCCTGGTCGTCGAAGAAGATGTGCGCACCGAATGCCTTGAGCACCTCATCCTTAGGCAAGCCGCCCAGGAAATAGGCCTCGTCAACATACACGCCCCATTTGCGCAGGGTCTTTATCACCCTGAAATGCGACGGCAGGCTACGCGCCGTAACAATAGCCAGGCGCAACGGCGAGAGCTCGATTGATGTAGGCAAGCACTCCTGGATCTGCGACAGTTTTATGAGCAGGTTGGCAAAAGGGCCCTCCTTCAGCGGTTCATCGGCGTGCTCCTTCTCGTATTGGTAGAAAGCATCGATACCCTCGGCCTTATACCTGCATTCCGACTCGTCGGAGAAGATTACCGCATCGGCATCGAACGCAATCTTCACCCTGCTGTCCTCGGGGTTGAATTCTGTGGGAGGAGCGTAAATCTGTGCCGCAGCACATATTCCCGAGTCGATGACACGCTGTACATCACCCTCGTCCTTAGAGAGAAAGAGATCTATAGAGAAAGCCTTGAGGTATTTCGACAACGATTCGCCACCCGAACGTGCCACGCGCGAAATTTCGAGCCCATATTTATCGATTGACTTGAGCATACGCATACCTGTCTCGGGGCTGTTGCGCGACATCACGACAACCTCGACGATGGGACGATTGGCCTGCTTGTTGAGTTCGAGCAGGCTCTTCACAAGGTAGAATGCAGTGCCCTTTTCCAAAGGGTCATCCTCGTGCGCCTCTTGATACTGACGGTATTTCTTTATTCCGTCACGTTCAAAAATTTCATTCTCGGCCTCCAAATTGAACAAAGCTCTCGACGAGACTCCAATAACCAATCTTCCTTTAAGATTTTCCATAATACAGCGTATCAATTATTTGAGACGCGAATATAGCAGTTTTAATGTACCGTTGCAAGGATATATCGAAATATCACGCCTTATTGAGAGCTGCAAAAAGCATATTTAAGTTTTTTTTCGTATCTTCGCAGTCCGAAAATTTAAGATACAGGATGATAAAAGACATTGTTTTTGACTTCGGCGGTGTACTTGTAGAGATTGACACCGCAAATGCCATAAAGAAATTCGGTGAGCTTGGCCTTCCCAATCCCTCGGAATACCTCAACAGCTACCAGCAGACAGGCACATTCTTCGCCCTGGAGAATGGCGACATTACAGCCGACCGCTTTATCGAGGAGCTGTCGGAGCTATGCTCACAACCTATAACATACCAGCAGGCCAAAGAAGCCTGGCTCGCATTCGTTGTAAGGGTAAATACCGAATATCTCGACTTTATCCAGCAACTGCGTCCCTGCTACCGTCTGTCGGTACTGAGCAACACCAATCCCTTTTTGCAGGGTTGGGCACGAAGCAGCGAATTCACACGCTGCGGCAAGAAGCTCGACGACTATTTCGATATGCTGTTCCTGAGCTACAAGATGAATTGCTCAAAGCCCGGGGAGGAGATATACCGCAAGATGCTGCTCGAGGGCAATATGAACCCGTCGGAGACGCTCTTCATCGACGACAGCGCAAAGAACATCGAGGCTGCACGACGCTTGGGAACAAATGTGCTGCAGGTAAAAAACGGCGAAGACTGGCGA
>JAFYSC010000172.1 GCA_017546635.1 Bacteroidaceae bacterium
ATGCTTTGTTATATCTGCTAAAAAAACTTATAACCCCACATTAGCGCCCGCAAGATATATAAAAGATGTATTTTTTAACTAACTTTGCAACTTCCATAGGCGGAACAACTGATTGCCGCCAGACATTCATAAACTAAAGAAGAGAACACTATGAAACTGAATATAGCAGTATTGCCGGGAGACGGCATAGGCCCCGAGATTATAGCACAAGCATTGGAAGTGACAAAAGCCGTATGCGACAAGTTCGGCCACACACTGAGCTACAAGACTGGGCTTGTGGGAGCCTGCGCAATTGACGCCACAGGCAACCCCTACCCCGATGCGACACACGAGCTGTGTATGCAGAGCGACGCAGTGCTCTTTGGCGCTGTAGGCGACCTTCGCTACGACAACAACCCTCAGGCAAAAGTACGTCCCGAGCAGGGTCTGCTCGCTATGCGCAAGAAGCTGGGACTCTATGCCAACATACGTCCTGTAACAACATTCGAGGCACTTATGCACAAGTCGCCCCTGCGCCCCGACATTGTAGAGGGCACCGACTTTATGTGTATACGCGAGCTCACCGGCGGACTATACTTTGGACGTCCGCAAGGACGCAGCGAGGACGGCACGACAGCCTATGACACCTGCGTATATACACGCGAGGAGATTGAGCGCATCGTGAAGCTCGCATACGAGTATGCGATGAAACGCCGCAAAAAAGTGACAGTAGTGGACAAGGCCAACGTGCTTGCGACATCGCGTCTGTGGCGCGAAGTGGCAAAGGAGATTGCCCCACTCTATCCCGAGGTGGAGACCGAGTTTATGTTTGTCGACAACGCAGCGATGCGGCTCATCCAGTGGCCCTCATCGTTCGACGTTATGGTAACCGAGAATATGTTCGGCGATATCCTCACCGACGAAGGCTCTGTTATAACAGGTTCATTGGGACTTCTCCCCTCGGCATCGGTAGGCGTGCACACCTCGCTCTTTGAACCCATACACGGCTCTTGGCCCCAGGCAGCAGGCAAGAACATTGCCAATCCCCTTGCCACCATACTGTCGACAGCAATGATGTTCGAGTATGCCTTCGGACTTATGGAAGAGGGAGCGCTCATACGCGAGGCTGTTGAAGCATCGATGAAGGAGAACATACGCACAGCCGACATCCAGTGCGACGGCCAAGCCCCCTACGGCACAAAGGAGGTAGGTGCCTGGATTGTAGGCTACATCAACAACAAATAAGGGCACAAGGAAAATGGCAAGAGCTACAGGACTCATACTTTGCCTTTTGTTGCTGCTTACAGCGGCAACACCCGAGGCATCAGCACAAAAGGACAAGCAGTTCGTTCTTGTCATTGACCCCGGACACGGCGGCAAGCACCCGGGCGCCATAGGCAAGAAAGGTACGCGCGAGAGCGATGTAAACCTGAACGTATCACTGTCGTTCGGCGAAATGATCAAGAAGAAGTACCCCGAAATAAAGATAGTGTACACACGTACCGATGACACCTACCTGTCGCTGGGAGCACGCGCGGCCATTGCAAATAAGGCAAAAGCCAACCTCTTCATATCGGTACACTCGAATGCATCGCCCAACCGCAGCGCACACGGCTGCCAGACCTTCACACTTGGAGCAGGCAGCGATGCCGAGGCAAAAGCCGCAGCAAAATACGAGAACGACGAAGTGTACAAGGAGGAGGGCAACAGCCAGAGCTACGCATCGAACTCCACCGAGAGCGCCATCCTTTCGGACATCATATTCGGATATGACATAAAGAAGAGCATATCCTGCGCCGAACACATCCAGGCAGGAATGATAAAGCACTCAAAGCTATACAACCGCGGAGTGGCATCGGCAGGTTTCTGGGTGCTTCACCAGACCGAAATGCCGCGCATACTCATTGAGCTCGCATTCATATCAAACGCAAAAGAGGAACAGTATCTGGCATCGAAAAACGGACAGAAACAGCTTGCCACGGGTATTTTCGAGGGATTCTGCAACTACTACAAAGAGTGGAGACAGGCATTGATAGACCACCCGTCCAATGAGGCCGGGGAAGAGGAGTACAACACGGCACAGCCACAAGAAGAAAAAAAAGAGAACAAGAGTGCAGCCCCCAAAAAAAGCAGCAATGCCCCTGTTTTCAAAGTGCAGATACTGACCTCCACGACAAAGCTCAAGTCCAACGACAAAAGTTTCAAAGGAGAAAAGGTGGATTTCTACAAGGATGGCAACACGTACAAATACACCTGCGGTGCATCATCCGACTACAATGCGATTGTAAAAAGATGCAAGGAACTGAAGAAAAAGTTCAGCGGAGCCTTCATCATTGCATTCAGGAACGGCGAGCGCATCGACACCAAAGAGGCCATAAAGGAGTACAATAAGAACAAAGAATAATCACCTGGAAACGAAATACAACAATGAAAAAGAATAAGCTCTTCACACGCGAATTCCTGATAGGTGCAATAGGCATCACCGCACTTGTCGTACTATATTTTCTCATCAACTTTTTCAAAGGAATCGACCTTTTCAAGATGGGGAACACATATTATGTGAAATTCGACAATATAAGCCAGCTTGCAAGTTCGAGCCCCATATACCTCAACGGATTCAAGGCGGGCAACGTGCGCGAGATACACTACGACTACAGCAACCTGAACAACATTGTTGTTGAGATTGAGATTGACAAGCGCCTGCAGATACCTTCGGGCAGCACAGCCAAAATAACCACACATATACTCGGAGGAGCCGACATCAGCATAGACCTTACAGACAGCAGCACCCCTATAGCTCCCGGCGATACGATAAAAGGATATTTGGACAAAGGACTTATGGGCGAGGCAAGCGAAAAGATGCTCCCTGCAATAAACAGTATAGTACCCAAAGTAGACTCGGTACTCACAGCACTGAATGTACTGCTCCAGAACCCCGCACTTGCATCATCTGTCGACAATATAGAGAGCCTCACAGCAGAGCTCGGCACCACCACCCGACAGCTCAACAGCCTGCTCTCCAATGACATTCCCCAGATTACAGGCCGTATGGTACAGCTCGAGGACAATCTGATTGCAACAACCTCGGAACTGAAGGAGGTAGATTATGCGCGCCTGTTCGGCTCACTCGACAGCACCCTCACCAACCTGCAGCACATCACAACAGCACTGCGCGAGGGAGAGGGCACGGCTGGACGCCTGCTCAGCGACACTGCACTCTACCACAACCTCAACCGTACAACAGAGGCTGCAACAGCGCTTCTGGAGAACCTGCGCGAGAACCCCAAACGTTACGTACACTTCTCACTGTTTGGCAGGAAAGAGAAATAAAACGACATTTTTTCATTTGACGTGAAGCAGCCCGACACGGCTCTTACCGGCTGAAGGGATGACGCTCAACCACCTTGCCGTTGCGCAGCACCACCTCGAGCATATATACGCCGGGAGGCAAGCCACGCACACCGACAGACATACGGTAAGGCGTGCTGTAAAGAAGTCTTCCCGCCGCATCGCGCAACACAATGCGCATTCCCCAGTCGCAAGGCTCAGGGAAAGTGAATTCATCGCGTTCCAGCACACGAGCAACACCGTTTTCACACCATCGGGCAGCCACGCTCTCTACACCGTATGCATCGACCGCGGTAACAGCCCAATGCACATCCTGCAACGAAGAGCCCTCCCACACAAAAGCCGTATCTGCAAGCAGGATATCCATCATTGCACGGGGATTATTTATATCCACAGGCTCACCCACCGAAGAGTATACATTATACTTTACAGCAGGATGCCCATCGGCAGCAGTGACTGCCTTCCAGCTCAAGTAGAGCCTGTCGCCCCGACGTTCACCCGCAAAGTCCTGCGGAGCATCGGGCGCACTGTCCGAACACCACGCAATGGGAGGAACGAGCGCACGCTTGTCATATATGGAAGAATAGACCCCTGTAAAACCTTTTATATCATCGAGCAGATGACGCACACGGAACATCACACTGCCTGCGCATCCCGCAGCACGCGACGTGAGCAACTGACGCTTGAGTTCGACCACATCCCAATTGCCGTACTCGGGCAACAGCCTGTAGGCACCTATTCCCGGCGCCACGTGCCTGCCGCACGACTGCTCCTGCCAATCGCGGACAAACGGATAGAAATTATTTCCCGAAAAATACAACATTGGAAAGAGTGCATCCATAATACCCAGACGCATCCACTCCTGAGCATCCTGAAAGACCGTACTTCGGGCATTCCAGCCAAGCGAGCTGTAGGCCAGGAGGTCGTCGTGCTTGCCAAGAGGAGCACAACTCACACGTACCCAAGGCTTACGTTCCTTTACTGCATTATAGACCCTGCGCACCACCTTTGTCACATTCGCCCGTCTCCAGTCGGCAAGAGTCTCTCCATTGCCGTAACGACGATACAAGGCACCGTCGGCATATCCGCCGGGGCGGTCGGGATAACGTATATAGTCGAGGTGAATGCCATCCACATCGTAACGGGAAACAATCTCATCGACGAGCGATGCAAGATAATCGGCCGTAGCTGGTTCACCGGGTTCCATAAACCACTCCTCCTTGTGACTGCGGCACAAATGCGGCTTTCTCCTCACTAAAGAGTTCTTGCCTTGCGCGCGTACATATTGCGCCTTACCCAACGGGAGAGCCACAATCCAGGCGTGCAGCTGCATACCTCTTTTATGGCACTCGTCAATGGCAAAGGCAAGCGCATCGTAGCCGGGATTCTTGCCCGGAACGCCGGTAAGAGCTTTTGTAAAGGCCTCTATCTCAGAAGGATATATAACATCACCGCGCACACGTGTCTGCAACATCACACAATTCACATTGAGTGCCTGCAATGAATCCAGAATAACCACAAGTTCTTTTTTTTGCCTATCGATATCGGACGGGGATTTCACCTGCGTCGTAGGCCAATCGAGATTTTCAATGACAGTGAGCCACACTGCACGATACTCATATTTTATATAGTCAATCTGCGCAAAAGCCACAGAGGAGAAAAAAAGCGCTGTAAGGGAAAACAGTAATTTTAATAATCGCATCTATATACACTAAAAAATAATCACAAAAATACGCATTTTAGTGCTTCATTGGCCAATATATCCGATTTATTTTGTACTTTTGCACGATAATGTGAGTGTGCAGGAACAATGCACGCACACATCCGTGTTAGACAAATTTGTTATCCTCAATACAGCAGGACAACAAAACTGCAATATTTACTGAAAATTTTATATCACGTTTCATAAAACCATTGCATTATGACAAAAGCAAAAAAATTTATCACTTGTGACGGAAACCAGGCAGCGGCTCACATCGCTTATATGTTTTCCGAGGTAGCAGCAATCTACCCTATCACACCCTCTTCGACAATGGCAGAGTACGTTGACGAGTGGGCAGCACAGGGACGTAAGAATCTCTTTGGTGAGACAGTAGCAGTTCAGGAAATGCAGTCTGAGGGCGGTGCAGCAGGTGCGCTTCACGGTTCACTCCAGGCAGGTGCGCTTACCAACTCGTTCACTGCATCACAGGGTCTTCTCCTTATGATTCCCAATATGTACAAGATTGCAGGTGAGCTTCTTCCCTGTGTTCTTCACGTATCAGCACGTTCAATCGCCGGCAGTTCACTTTGTATCTTCGGTGACCATATGGACGTAATGGCTTGCCGCCAGACTGGCTTCGCAATGCTTTGCGAGGGTTCAGTCCAGGAGGTTATGGACTTGGCAGCTGTAGCACACTTGTCTACAATCAAGAGCCGCATCCCCTTCCTCAACTTCTTCGACGGCTTCCGCACATCACACGAGATTCAGAAGATCGAGCTTCTCGAGCAGGAGGATATCGCTCATCTCGTTGATTGGGATGGCATCCAGGCATTCCGCAACAGAGCACTCAGCCCCTCTAAGCCCGATACACGCGGTACAGCAGAGAACCCCGAGACATTCTTCACACACAAAGAGGGTGTCAACGCATACTACAACGCAGTACCCGACATCGTTGCCGAGTATATGCGCGAGATTTCGGCTATTACAGGCCGTAACTACGCTCCCTTCACATACTATGGTGCCGAGGATGCAGAGCGCGTAATCATCGTAATGGGTTCAGCTACTGAGGCTGCCAAGGAGGCTATCGACTATATGAGCGCACGTGGCGAGAAGGTTGGTATGATTTCTGTACACCTCTATCGTCCCTTCTCATTGAAGTACCTCACAGCAGTAATGCCCAAGAGCGTTAAGCGCATTGCTGTTCTTGACCGTACAAAAGAGCCCGGAAGCAACGGTGAGCCTTTGTATCTTGATGTTGTTGAGGCATTTGCTTCACACGACGAGCTCAAGGCTATCAACCCCACAATCGTCGGCGGCCGCTTCGGTCTTGGTTCAAACGATACCACACCCGCAATGTTTATGACCGTTTACGAGAACCTTGCTCTCCCCACACCCAAGAACCACTTCACATTGGGTATCGTCGATGACGTAACATTCACTTCACTTCCCAAAAAGGAGGAGATTGCAGTTGTTGACGGTATGTTCGAGGCTAAGTTCTACGGTCTTGGTGCAGACGGTACTGTAGGCGCAAACAAGAACTCTATCAAGATTATCGGCGAGAATACCGACAAGCACTGTCAGGCATACTTCTCTTACGACTCTAAGAAGTCGGGAGGTTTCACCTGCTCACACCTTCGTTTCGGTGACAAGCCCATCCGCAGCACATACCTTGTAAATACTCCTAACTTCGTTGCTTGCCACGTTCAGGCTTACCTCCGTATGTACGATGTAATCCGTGGCCTCCAGAAGGGCGGTACATTCCTTTTGAACACTGTATGGGAGGGCGAGGAGCTCATCAACAATCTCCCCAACAAGATCAAGAGATATTTCGCACAGAACGATATCACTGTTTACTATATCAACGCTACCAAGATTGCACGCGAGATTGGCTTGGGCAACCGCACAAACACAATCCTCCAGAGCGCATTCTTCCGCATCACCGAGGTTATCCCCGTTGACCTTGCTATCGAGCAGATGAAGAAGTTCATCGTTAAGTCTTACGGCAAGAAGGGTCAGGACATTGTCGACAAGAACAATGCAGCAGTTGACCGCGGTGGCGAGTACAAGCAGCTTGCTATCGACCCCGCTTGGGCTACACTCGAGGACGATGCTCCCATCGTACGTGACGAGCCCGAGTTCATCACAAACTTCGTACGTCCCATCAACGCACAGGACGGCGCACAGCTCCCCGTATCGGCATTTGCCCCCATTATGGACGGTACTTGGCCCAACGGCACATCGGCTTACGAGAAGCGTGGTGTAAGCGCATTCGTTCCCAAATGGAATGCCGAGAACTGTATCGAGTGTAACAGATGTTCATACGTTTGTCCCCACGCTTGTATCCGCCCCATCGTAATGGACGAGCAGGAGGCTGCTGGCATCGATGCAGAGAAGAGAGTAATGAAGGCTCCCGCAGCGCTCAAGGGTATGCAGTTCCGCATACAGGTAGGCGTTATGGACTGTCTCGGTTGCGGCAACTGTGTTGACGTATGTCCCGGTAACCCCAAACTCGGTGGCAAGGCTCTTGAGATGGTTCCCTTCGAGGGCGAGCTTTCAGAGGCTGCTAACTGGGATTACTGCGTTAAGAACGTCAAGAGCAAGCAGAACCTCATCGACTTCAAGAGCAACCCCAAGAACACTCAGTTCGCAACACCTTTGTTCCAGTTCTCAGGTGCTTGTTCAGGTTGCGGTGAGACTCCTTACGTTAAGCTCATCAGCCAGCTTTATGGTGACCACGAGCTCGTAGCTAACGCAACAGGCTGTTCTTCAATCTACTCGGCTTCGGTTCCTTCTACACCTTATACAACAAACGAGAACGGCGAGGGTCCCGCTTGGGCTAACTCACTCTTCGAGGACTTCTGCGAGTTCGGTCTCGGTATGAAGCTTGCCGACAACAAGATGCGCGCACGCCTCGAGCGTCTCTTCACCGAGATGCAGAGCTATGAGAAGTGCAGCGACGAGCTCAAGGCTCTTGCACAGAAGTGGATCGACAACCGTTTCAGTTCAGATGTAACCAAGGAGATTGCTCCTGCCATCATCGCTGCTTGCGAGGCTTGCGGTTGCGACAAGTGCAAGGAGGTCCTCAACCTCAAGCACTTCATCGTTAAGCGTTCACAGTGGATTATCGGTGGTGACGGTGCTTCTTACGATATCGGTTACGGCGGTCTCGACCACGTTATCGCATCGGGCGAGGACATCAACATCATCGTACTCGATACAGAGGTTTACTCTAACACCGGCGGTCAGGCTTCTAAGGCTACTCCTCTTGGTGCTATCGCCAAGTTCGCTGCATCGGGTAAGCGTATCCGCAAGAAAGACCTCGGTATGATTGCTACAACCTACGGTTATGTATACGTTGCACAGATTGCAATGGGCGCAAGCTACGACCAGTGCTTGAAGGCTATCCGTGAGGCTGAGGCTTATCCCGGACCATCACTCGTCATCGCTTATGCTCCGTGTATCAACCACGGTCTGAAGATCAAGGGTGGTATG
>JAFYSC010000173.1 GCA_017546635.1 Bacteroidaceae bacterium
GACATATATCTGTCGTAGAAACCTTTTCCGCGTCCCAAACGGAGCCCCCCGCGTGTGAATGCCACTCCCGGAACAAGCATAACATCTATCGCAGACGGTGCTACAGGCTTGTTGCCTTGCGGCTCGTTTATGCCATATGAGCCGCTGCTCATTGAATGGGGTGAATATGGATAGAAATCCATTGTATCGCCACTTATGCGTGGAAGCACCACTGTGCACTTTTCATACAGGGTGTTGATGAGAGGCGAGATGTCAGGTTCGTCGGGTAACGGGGCAAACAATGCTACCACCCTTATATCCTGCAGCAAAGCGTGTTCAAGGGCAGCACTGCACAGAAGAGTTGCCTGAACCGTCTTCCCGTCGCTGTCCATAGCCCTCATCGCTGCGCGTACCGAGCGCCGGATTTCTTTTTTTGTATCGTTGAGAATCATTTTCGGCTGTCAAATATATCAAGTAATTTTGCTGCGGCTGCAAACGAAGTCATCCTACCCTCGAGCAGTTGCTGTTCATACTCCATAAGCAATGCCTCCATTCCCCCGCTGTTATAGAACCGCGAACGGAGCTGTTCGTTTATAGTCTCGTACATCCAGTATTTGGCCTGTTGCTGTCGGCGGACATCGAAAAATCCGTTCTTCTTTGTTGCCGCGAGATGCGAATATATCATATCCCACACCTCCTTGATACCCAACGCATAGAAGCCCGAGTATGTGAGCACCTGCGGACGTATCCCACTCGGTGGCATAGGAAAAAGCTGCAGCGCATTGCGATAATGCGCAGCCGCCCTGTTTGCCTCATCGATATTGTTTCCGTCGGCCTTGTTTATCACAATGCCATCGGCCATTTCCATAATACCGCGCTTTATTCCTTGCAGTTCATCGCCTGCACCTGCTATCTGTATAAGAAGGAAGAAGTCGACCATTGAATATACAGCAGTCTCGCTCTGTCCCACTCCCACCGTCTCGACAAATATAGTATCGTAACCCGCAGCCTCGCACAAGATTATTGTCTCGCGCGTCTTGCGTGCAACGCCACCCAACGAACCGGCCGAAGCACTAGGACGTATAAAGGCATCGGGCTGTTGCGCAAGCTGCTCCATACGAGTCTTGTCACCTAGTATACTGCCCTTGCTGCGCTCGCTGCTAGGGTCTACCGCCAACACGGCCAGCTTGCCGCCCTTGTGCTTGAGCACGTGTATTCCGAAGGCATCGATTGAGGTACTCTTTCCGGCACCGGGCACACCCGTAATTCCTATACGCAAGGAGTTCCCCGAGTATGGCAGACATCGTTCCACCACCTCCTGCGCAAGCTGCGTGTGACGTGGCGAGGTACTCTCTATGAGCGTCACGGCCCGCGACAGCACAGTGACATCGCCGCGCAATATTCCGTCGACATACTCGTCGGCCGAAAGTAGCGTAGCCTTGCGCCTCTTCATTGTAGAGAGATAAGGGTTTATGGAGTCCAACTTTTCCACTCCATCATTCACCTTAAGTCCTTTATATGCCTTGTCATTTTCGGGATGTTCCATAGTGTCCGTCTATTTTTATAAACAACAATACATTGCAACAAGCTCGTTGCTTGCGTCAGGCGAATATAGACACAAACGAGCGAAAAATATCAAGCTTGCTTGAATATTTTTTACAGCGAGTGAAGGACTATATCTGCTGCCAGGCGAATATACAAAAAAGGTCGGCACATATTTAAATATGTCCGACCTTTTTTGTATAAACTGGATTTATTATCTCTGTGCGTAATCGCCCATTACCATCTGACGTGCCATTGCTACACCTGCCTCATCGAGAGTTACATTCACTGTCTCGCCGTTGAGCATATAGAGCTGTGCATTGTCACCGTCGATTGAGATAAGTTTGTTTACAGTGTTGTTGTACTCTACGCTCCAGCTGTTGTCAGCCTCGTCGAAGATAAAGTTCATCGCTGTCTCGCCGTTAGAAATATTGTAACCGTTCTCATTGGCAGTGATTGTCACCTCCTCACCTTTAGAGTTCTTCACAATCTTAACCTCGCCATTGTTTGCGAGAGCCTTGTTGCCTGTCCAGAATTCAACAGAATTGAGAACAACTGCATCTACAAAAAGAGTAATGCTATAAACGGGGATGATATTCATTGCCACGAATACAATCTCGTTGGCCCACTTGTCACCAACACCTTCATTCCAATTATAAAGTTTCTTTGTAAGTCCGAAAGAACCCATACAAGACGACATCACGATGCAAGCTGAAAGCAGAGCAGCTACCATTTTAAAACTCTTCTTCATAATAATAAGATTTTAGGTTTTTGATAATATTATTAGTTAGTATCCACCTGCCCTTGAACCGCCTCTTGTGTTTAGGATATTGCAATTGCAGGAGCAGATTGATGGCCGCAAATATACATAAAAATTGAAAACAGCAATAAAATTTCCATAATTTTTGAAAATAATATTTCCTATTGTCTATTTTTCGCAACAAGCTATATACAAAAGCACAAACCGAGCTCCACAAATAACTATAAAAAAAGCCCGCAGGATTCTGCGGGCCAATACTTAGCTATTTCATCTATCAAAGCACACCGTTTACCACAAGTGCCTTTACAAGCGAATAGAACTTCTCTACTGTAGGAATCTCTACACGCTCAGTGGGAGAGTGGGGCGACATCAATGTGGGACCAAAAGAGACCATATCCATTCCCGGATAGTTGGTGCTGATTATACCGCACTCCAATCCAGCGTGGATAACACGTACATCGGGCTCTTTGCCGAACATTTCATTGTAAGCGCCCTTGAGCGCAGCCAACAGGGGAGAGTTCACATTGGGCTGCCAGCCGCTGTAACCGCCGCTCAGCTCCACCTTCATTCCCGCCATTGCAAAGCAGCTCGACAACTGGAGCGCAAGGAACTCCTTCATTGTGTCGCAAGAGCTGCGTGCAAGGATATTCACCTCGGCCGAGCCCTCGTCTATTGTTACGATAGAGAGGTTGCTCGATGTCTCCACTGTATCGGGGATTGTGGGAATAAAGCGCAATACGCCATCGTGACAAGCAAGAATGACATCGATGAGGTTGTCCTGTATCTCCTCGGGCACTACAGTCTCGGGCATCTCAGCCTCGGTTACTGTGAGTGTTATTCCCTCCTCTATTGTAGCATACTCGCTGTTGTAGAGAGCCTCATATTTTGCAGCAATTGCCTTGAGTTCCTCTACACCCTCGGCAGCAAGGGTAAGCACCACCTCACAGCTTGCGGGTATCGCGTTGCGCATATTTCCTCCGTGCCAGCTTGCAAGGCTCACCGCGCACTCGTCCATTGCCTCGCGCACAAAGCGCGCCATAAGTTTGTTGGCGTTTCCGCGGCCCGCATTTATCTCGAGTCCCGAGTGTCCGCCGCGCAAGCCCTTCAGCTGTACCTTAACCGCAGCGTCCTCGCCTTCGTAGGGCTCAACCTCCATAAACTCCATTTTGGCGGTGATGTCGAGTCCACCGGCACAGCCGATGTACATTACACCCTCCTCCTCGCTGTCGAGGTTGAGCAGGAGCTCACCCTGAAGTTCACCGCCCTTGAGTCCGAAAGCACCGTACATACCTGTCTCCTCGTCGGCTGTGATAAGAGCCTCTAGAGGACCGTGCTGCAGGGTTGCGTCCTCGAATATAGCCATTATGGCAGCAACGCCAAGACCATTGTCGGCACCGAGCGTAGTGTCATTGGCATAGAGCCAATCGCCCTTTACCACAGTTTCTATGGGGTCGGTCTCGAAATTGTGCTTGCTGTCGGGAGTCTTTTGGGGTACCATATCCATATGCGCCTGGAGGATTATTCCCTTGCGGCCCTCGAGTCCGGGGGTAGCAGGCTTGCGCATAATGATGTTTCCCGCCTCATCCTGCCAAGTCTCAACGTTTATACTCTTGCCAAAATCGAGGAGGAACTTCTGTACCTTTTCGAGATGTCCCGACGGACGGGGAACCTGTGTAAGAGCCTCAAAGTGCTTCCACACTTCGCGAGGCTGTAAATCTTTGATTGTAATAGCCATATTCTTAAATTTTTAATAGGGTTATTTAGAAGCTGTTTAAATTTCTAAAAGTTTTTCTTATATTGGAAACCGTTATTTCGTTGTTTTTTATGTTCAAAATTGCCTGTTTTCTTCTTTTTCTCGGTTACGTAGCCCGCTACGCGCCCTCAAAAAATAATAAAGCATTCTAATCGTGACCTATAAAAAACTTAACGATATAAAATTAAACAGTTTCTAAGTTTTTTTGAATTGTAGCATCATTAATCCGTATATTCCGAGCACCGCTACAAGCAATGTCTGCAACGTGTGCACAATGAGCGCGAATATACCCGCGTCTACCTGGGCCACCCCGTAGAGCATCATTATGCTCATTACTGCAAAATGCCAGGGTCCTGCACCGTTGGGAGTGGGAACAACCACCGCCACACTTCCTGCCACAAAGAGCAGCAATGCAGCGCCCAGCGACAGCCCGCTGCTGAACGGGAAGCAGAAGAAGCACAGATAGAACTGCATAAAGTAGCAGAACCATATGCCTACTGTTTCTATAACAAACAAAAGGAGGTTACGTATCTTGGCGAGCGAGGAAAATCCGTCCCAGAAGCGCACAAGGAAACTCTTCACCTTTGTCCACAGTTTCATTTTTCTTATCACGAAATAAAGCACCGTACACACTGCTGTAAATGAGAGCAGCAGTACAGCCATACGTCCCACCGAAGAAAAAGCAGCATCGCCGTTGGCACCAGCCTCGGATACAAAAGCGAAGAACACCCCCCATTGCGAGAGCACTGCAACCAGAGTAATAAGGAGTACCATCAGCGTATCCACAAGCCTCTCCGACACCAGCGTACCCAACGACTGCGCAAAGGGAACCTTGTCGTACCGTTCAAGAACCATACAACGCGACACCTCGCCCACGCGCGGCACTACCAGATTGGCTGCGTATGCTATATATACCGAATAGACACAATTCGCGCTGTCGGGACGGTAGCCCAAAGGAGCAAGCGTAAGCCTCCAGCGCCAACCGCGTATCACGTGGCTCAGCACTCCAAAGACACACGACAGCCAGAACCACCATAAATTCATACCTTTCAGCGATTCAAGAACCTGCGCAAAATCGAAATTACGGTATATCCAATACAGTAAAGCAGCTCCCAACAACAGGGGAACTACAGATTTTACTAAAATATTGATAAACTTTTTCACAGGTTCGGGACTATTTTTATTGAAAATGGTTACCTTTGCGGTCGGCACGACCGCAAGAGGTCATAGTGTACAATTAGCCATCGGCAAAGATAACATTTTCTTAAAATCCTGCACTCTTTTTTAAGAGTATTTACAAATATTTTAGGAAAACCAAGGAATTAACGAATAAGTGAGCAACGCAATGAAAGCAGTAAAAGCAAAGAAAAGATTAGGACAACATTTTCTTACAGACCTTACAGTGGCAAGAGACATTGCCGACACAGTAGACTCCTGTCCGCATCTACCGGTACTCGAGGTCGGGCCTGGAATGGGTGTGCTCACACAGTTCCTGTTGGAGAAGAACCGTACACTGAAGGTAGTGGAGATTGACGAGGAGTCGGTAACCTACCTGCGCCACAACCTGCCCCGACTGGGCGACGAGAACATCATCCCCGACGATTTTCTCAAGATGCACCTCGAGCGTCTGTTCGACGGCAAGCCCTTTATGCTCACAGGCAACTATCCATACAACATTTCGAGCCAGATATTCTTCAAGATGCTCGACAACAAGGAGATTATCCCCTGTTGCAGCGGAATGATACAGAAAGAGGTGGGCGAGCGCCTTGCTGCCTCACCGGGCAAGAAAGACTATGGCATATTGAGCATACTCGTGCAACTGTGGTACGATGTCGAATACCTGTTCACCGTTCCCGAGACAGTATTCTCGCCCCCGCCCAAGGTGAAGAGCGCCGTTGTACGTATGACACGCAACAGCCGCACCTCCCTCCCCTGCGACGAGCAGCTGTTCAAGCAGATTGTGAAGGGCACGTTCAACCAGCGGCGCAAGAAGCTGCGCAACTCGATACAGCAGATTGTGGGAAAGGACTCCCCACTGCTTGCCGACCCCATACTCGACAAGCGTCCCGAACAGCTGTCGATTGAAGAATTCATTGCCCTTACCCAGAAAGTAGAGCGCGAACTATAACAGAAGAAAGGAGGTACACAATGACACGTGAGTATATCGAAAACCTCAAAGGACTTATAGAAAACAAAGATTCGGTACTGTTGCAGGAGCTCATTTCAAAGCTCCACCCTGCCGACATTGCCGAGATATGCAGCGAGCTGGACATTGAAGAGGCCCGCTTCCTCTACCGTCAGCTCGACAACGAGAAGGCAGCCGACGCCCTCACCGAGATGGACGAGGATATGCGTAACGAGCTGCTCGAGGAACTCCCCTCCGAAGCCATTGCCAAGCGCTTCGTGAATTATATGGACTCGGACGACGCGGTAGAGATTATCCGCGATTTGGACGAGGAGAAGCAGGAGGAGGTGCTCCAGCACATCAAGGACATAGAGCAGGCCGGAGACATTGTCGACCTTCTGCAGTATGACGAGGACACTGCCGGCGGTCTTATGGGTACCGAGATGGTTGTCGTGAACGAGAACTGGAGTATGCCCGAGTGCCTCAAGGAGATGCGCCGTCAGGCCGAGGAGCTCGACGAGATTTACTATATATATGTAGTAGACGACGATGAGCGACTGTTGGGACTCTTTCCGCTCACTAAGATGGTCACAAGCCCATCGGTATCGAAGGTAAAGCACGTGATGAACACTGACGTCATATGCGTCGACGTGGACACCCCCAAGGAGGAGATAGCCCCGCTCATCGAGAAGTACAACCTTGTAGCAATTCCCGTTGTCGACAAGATCAACCGCCTTGTAGGACAGATTACCGTCGACGACGTAATGGACGAGGTACGCGAACAGGCAGAGCACGACCAACAGTTGACAGCCGGTCTTACACAGGACGTGGAGAGCGACGACTCGGTACTCTACCAGACACGCGCCCGCCTTCCCTGGCTCATTATAGGAATGCTTGGAGGAATATGCTCATCGATGTTGCTCGGTTGCTTTGAGAACACACTGGG
This sequence comes from Bacteroidaceae bacterium, assembly GCA_017546635.1. Classification (GTDB taxonomy): domain Bacteria; phylum Bacteroidota; class Bacteroidia; order Bacteroidales; family Bacteroidaceae; genus HGM04593. The sequence continues at coordinate 7,106 of JAFYSC010000173.1, forward strand.
CGACCACCCCGAAATGGCACTTTTCATTCCTCTTTTGGCGGGAATGGGAGGAAATGTGGGTGTGCAGTCATCGGCAATTGCAGTACAGGGACTCGCAAACAACTCACTCGACACGAGCCACATTTTCAGCCACATACTAAAGGAGTCGGCAGTTGCATTGATAAACGCCACCATACTGTCGCTATTGGTATATGTGTACAATCTCTTTATGCACGACGCAACGGACATCGTAACGCTAGCAGTGCCCTTGAGCCTCTTTGTGGTAATTATGTTCGCATCGGCATTCGGTGCACTCATACCCCTTGTGCTCGACCGTATGGATATAAATCCGGCAGTTGCCACAGGTCCTTTCATACAGATTATAAACGACCTCAGCGGAATGACATTCTATATGCTCATCTCAATGATGCTAAGCCAATTGATGGCATAACATAAAACAGACAACACCAGACAAGATGAAAAGAACATTCATATTCACCCTTCTCGCCCTGCTCCTGACACAAGCTACCGCACAAATCAACGAGTTCAAGCAGTGGGCAGCGTCGCAGAAACAGGATATACACTCACAGAAGTTTGCCAACAAGAAACTCGACAAGGAGCAATGCGCACAGGCCGCCGACATTGTCGACTCGCTATGGATTGCATCCACCCGCAAACGCCTGCAGACAAAGTGGGAAAAACTCACATTCAGGAACGACTCATTGAAACTCTCCTGTGCCTGCCGCGTATTCGGAATGCAGCCCAACGACGGCCGTAGCCTTTACATCTCGCTCCACGGCGGCGGAGAGTGCCCCAAGGAGGTCAACGACGAGCAATGGATGAACCAGATATACCTTTATCAACCCCAAGAGGGTGTGTACGTTGCGCCACGCGCACCGTGGAATACCTGGGACCTATGGCACCGCGATGGACTCGACCAGATGTTAGAGGAACTTATACAGGCGTGTGTAGTCTTTGAGGGAGTGAACCCCAACAAGGTATATCTCATGGGATATTCGGCTGGAGGCGACGGAGTGTGGCGACTCGCTCCACGTATGGCCGACAGATGGGCGGCAGCTTCGATGATGGCGGGACATCCCGGAGAGACATCACAGGAGAACCTTATGAACCTCCCCTACAGCATCTGGATGGGAAGCGAGGATGCTGCATACAACCGCAACACCCTTGCAGCCGAAAAGGCAGCAGTACTCGACTCGCTGGCAGAGGCACACCCCGGCAAATATATCCACCAGACAAACATCCTACAAGGTAAAGGCCACTGGATGGACAGGGAGGATGCCGCAGCCCTGCAATGGATGGCACAATACCGCCGCAAGCCCTATCCCAGAGAGATTGTCTGGAGACAGGAGAAGGTAGCACGCGAACATTTCTACTGGCTCACAGTTCCTGCCAGCGAGGCGGCCCAAGGCAAGAGAGTAGAAGCACACATCAAAGGGAACACAATACACATAGACCACTGCGACTACTCGCATCTCACCATTTACCTGAACGACAATATGGTGGACCTTGACAAGAAAGTGACAATCCTGTACAAAGGCAAAAAGATAAAGAGCAAGAAGTTGCAACGTACAATAGCCAATATGTACAGGAGCCTCAACGAGCGCAACGACCGCAGCTATGCATTCCCTGCATACATCGAAATTGAATTTTAATGCAGAAAAGCTTTATAAAAACAACGCAAACCTGCAATTTAACAGTTAGAGTTGTATAAATCGATAAATTAGCCTTAGATTAGCGGTTAGAAGAAA
>JAFYSC010000174.1 GCA_017546635.1 Bacteroidaceae bacterium
CAGCAGTGTGCGGCAGTAGGCAAGAGGGGTGGCAAGGGTGTCGAGGTTCTCTTTCTGTTCCCATAGCTTCAGGTAGAGGTTCTGCAGCGCATCTTCGGCCTCGAAGCTATCGCAGAGCATACGGTATGCTTCCCGATAAAGCTGTTGCTGAAGCGGTAGGAACTGTTTTTTGAATTCTTCGTGTGTCACTTTTGCCTGTGTGTTTTTTACTTAGTTCACTTATATGACGAAGGAAAGCTCCTTTTGTTACAATAGTGACAATATTTTTTAAGGAGAACTTATAAATTAGGTCGAGATGATTTTATAGAACCTTTATTAAGAAATTTTACAGAATATCCAGGAGCTCTTCTATCGATGATATTATCCTGTGCGGAATGGCGTCGGGCAGGGGAGTCTCCTCTTCCCAACATAGCCCTTTTATCCACGCGGTGCGGCAGCCCAACGACAGCGAGGGCTGTATATCTTTTTTGTATGAGTCGCCCACTACAAGAATCTCCTGTGCGGGAAGGCCGAGCGCTTCTACTCCAAGGGCAAAGAGTGCGGGGTCGGGCTTTCTTATTCCAACAACCGACGACTCTACAATTGTGGGAAAATAGCTGCTCAGATTGAACTCCCTGAGCACCACGGGCATATTGCCGTAGAAATTGGTGACAAGCACAAGGGGGTAGCGCTGTGACAGCCTGTGTACAACGCCGCAGGTGGTGTGCAGAGTGTCGAGTACTTTGCGGTAGCAGCCCTCGACAATGGCGCTATGCTTTTCGGGCGATATTTTGCCTGCAAGAAACTTGGCGTGCAGTGCGATTTTCTTTTGCAGCAGCGTGTGGAAAGTGTCGCAAGGCTCTATGATGCGCTTCTTTGCAAGCGTCCTCTCACCATATACGTATGCTTCCTTGAAAAGCTCTTTCCCTACCTCTACTCCCGCTCTCTGATACTGCTCCCAAATGACCTCGGCCCAGTGTGTGCCGTTGGTGTCTATTGTGCCCCCGTAGTCGAATATTATGCCTTTAACGGTATTCATAGCCCTGTTGCAATTTTTTTGTTATACGTGCCGAGAGTGACTCGTGGCGGTAGCGCATATATGCGAATATTGCCATAAGTATTACAAGCTCAAAGAACAGGTAGAACCACATTTCTCCTATGAGCATCGTGAACCACAGCATTATGAAGCGCGAATTGAAGGTGAGTATGTTGGTGTATTTCATCAGCGGCAGGCTGCCTTTGCGGAACTCTTCCCTTAGCTCTTGCGGAGGGTTGCTGCCGTAGCGTTGTCTTATAATTGTCATCAGTTGCTGGAACTTGGGAGACATACGCTCCTGGTTGGCTGTGTAGGCAACATAGAAATGCAGGAAGATTTTCCAGGCAAAGTTGCCGCGCCACGGTGTAGTGTCAAAAATCTTCTGCTGTGCCACCGAGGTGTCGAACTCGTGTCCGTTGCGCTCGTTCATAAAATAGAGGTGCACGTTGCGGTAGTAGTCGGCAAGCTGGCATTGCGAGCCGTGTACCCAAAAGCCTGCAAAGGAGCACAGTATCCATATGAACACACCCCAATTGTATTCGGGGGCAAAGGGAATGGGCTCGAAGGTGGTGCGTACGGCAATTGCCGCATAGATGAAGAAGAACCACACATCGCCGGCAAAGCCGTCGAGAATGCGTCCCCAGCGGGTCTTTTGTCCTGTTATTCGTGCAAGCTGTCCGTCGGTGCTGTCGTAGAGGTTGGCCCACATAAGAAGGAGTACTCCCAGCATATTCCAACGCAGGCTTTCCTGCGCAAAGCATATACCAGCCGCAGCTCCCAGGAATATCGAGAGTATGGTTATCACGTTGGGGTGTATGCCGTACTTGCGGAAGAAAAGGGCGCAGCGGAATCCCAGCGGACGGTAGAACCACAGGTCTATGAATTCTTCGGTGTCTATAGATTTTATTGATGCCTGGTACATCTTTTTCTCTTCGGCGTTCATTGTTCTTTTGTCTTTGATACTATGAGTTCATATATTGCTTGTGCAGCCTCGTCGCGCACTGCCGAGAAGCTGGGAAAGTCGTTCAGGTCTATTATGTATATTTTGCCTTCGGGGGTTATTATTGCGTCGCCGCCGAATATCTCCACTCCTGTGCTGTGTGCAGCAGCAAGGGCTGTCGCGTGCAACTTCCCGCTGTCTATGGGGTAGTGGTGCGGTGCGCCGTTTATCTTTTCGAGCCCGAACTTCGTGTCATCGGGGTTGGGGCGGCATACGCGGAAGAATTTCTGTCCGATGCCGTAGAATTTTATAATGTCACCTTCGATGTGACGGCAGATGACAACCTCGTTTATACCACGTCCCTTGAAGTTTGCCAATGCTTCTGTTGCTTCCTCGCGGTTGCTTGCGTAGCATACGTCCGAGGGGTGCTCCGACCAGCCATCGCCCTTTTTTATCCACAGCGGGTAGCCTTCGCTTGGAGCTTCCTCGTCGGCGTTGTGTATCGTGTATTGCGGTTGCGGGATATTCTCCTTTTGCAGGCACACGGTGAAAATTCTTCGCGAGCAGTTGCGCACTGCCTGCGGGGTGTTTGCCACAATTGTACCGCTGGCCTGCGCCAGGCAAAGCTTTTCGAGTGTCGAGGGGGTGCGCGACATATTTATTATAATGTCGAAGCGGCAGTGCTCCTTGGCGTATTCCTCTTCGGTGAGCAGTTGTACGCTGTGTCCGTTGCTGCTCAAAATATCTGCCACGGAGCATAGTATCGCGCGGTCTTTCCCGTACATTCCGGGTGAATTCTTGGGGTTACGTGCTATTGCTGCTATCTTCATAATGCTCATTTGCTCCCGAGGAACTCCTCGGCGGTCCTTATGTCCGTTGCGTGGTCAATGTCTATGATTTTTCCAAGAGGGTAGGCCTCGAGTACCAGCCCGTCACTTATCAGGCTGCGCTGGAAATTGCGCATACGCGACTGTCCGCTCGCTATGCAGCGCTCAAGGGTGTCGAGCGATGCGTCGTTGAGTGCATATATTCCTCCCGAGATGTATCTTGCGTCATCGGGTGCAGTGTCGTGAAAGCCTGTGATGCGCATATCTGCGTCGGCCGATACGTAGAGCGGCTTTTCGTCGTCTATGAATTCCGTTACTGCCATCAGTCCGTCGTTGCTGCTCTTCTCGAATGCTCCGATATATGCGGCAAACTGCTCCTCGCGGAATATGGTGTCTACCGTGGTGAGGCAGAATTTTCCTCCACGCAGATAGGGCGCGAGGGCGTGCATACTGTGCATAGAACTTTGTGTGTTCTTCACCACTATGTTCAGCGGATAGTGCTGTGCGAGCTTTTCAAGTAGCGCGAGCGTCTGCGGCTGTTTCTCGTTTATCACTATGCTTATGCTGTGGGCATTGTGGCGGGCAAAGATGCCTATGAGCCTCTCTATGAGCGGTGTGCCGAAGAGTGGCACAAGGGGCTTGGGATATTCGATGCCCTCCTGTGCCAGACGTGAGCCTTCGCCTGCTGCAATTATTGCGTATTTCATTGTGCGTCCGTGCAGGGGTGTTTGTCACTCCTTGTCTTCTTGCTGCAGGTTCAGACGGTTGCTGTCGTCGCGCTTCTCGAAATAGAGCTTGCGCAGCGGGTGGCGGTGCGCATAGTTGTAGCGGCTGCGGTTGCGGAAAATGTCTATAGCTGCATATATCGCCTGACGGAAGGAGTTCTCGTCGGCGCAACCCTTTCCGGCAATGTCGTATGCCACGCCGTGTGCGGGCGAGGTGCGTACAGCCTCGAGTCCTGCTGTAAAGTTCACTCCGTCGCTCATTGCAAGTAGTTTCATTGGGGTGAGTCCCTGGTCGTGGTACATTGCCAGTATTCCGTCGAACGAAGAGTATTTGCCGCTTCCCATAAAGCCGTCGGCTCCAAAGGGACCGTAGCACAATATGCCCTCGCGGCTCATCTTCTCTATTGTGGGCTTTATGATCTCAATCTCCTCCTTGCCCAGCAGGCCATTGTCGCCGGCGTGGGGGTTGAGCGAGAATACGGCAATCTTGGGCGCGTCGATATTAAAGTCCTCTTTGAGGCTACGGTTGAAAATCATCAGTTTCTCCTCCAGCAGTTCGGGGGTGATGGCCTCGGGTACGTCGCGCAGTGCAAGGTGCGAGGTTGCAATGGCAAAGCGCAGGCTGCCGCTGCAGAGTATCATAAGCGACTTGTCGCCATTACCCAAACGCTCCTGCAGATACTCGGTGTGGCCGGGGAAATTGAACTCCTCGTTCTGTATGCTGTTCTTGTTTATGGGGCAGGTTACAAGAACGTCGAACACTCCCTCCTGATAGTCCTTTACTGCACGCTCCAATGCCTGGTAGGCTGCTGTGCCGCCATCCTTTGTTGCAGTACCC
>JAFYSC010000175.1 GCA_017546635.1 Bacteroidaceae bacterium
CTTACAAGTATAGAAATACCTAATAGCGTAACAAATATCGGATATTGTGTTTTCGGCGGCTGCAACAACCTTACAAGCATCACAATAGACGAGAACAACCCCATTTACGACAGCAGAGAGAATTGTAATGCAATTATAGAGACTGCATTGAACACACTTATCACCGGTTGCAAGAACACTGTAATCCCTGGCAGTGTAACAACGATTGGATACCAAGCTTTCTACGGTTGCAGCAGCATCACAAGCATAGAAATTCCAAACAGCGTAACAACGATTGGAAACTACGCGTTCGGTTATTGCAGCAGCCTTACAAACATAGAAATACCTAAGAACGTCAGGACAATTGAATACAATGCATTCCATGGTTGCACCAGCCTTTCAAGCGTATACACCAGTGATATATCCTCTTGGTGTAACATCAATTTTGCAAACATTTATGCCAATCCTTTATGTTATGCAGAAAAACTCTATTTGAATGGAGATTTACCAACAGATATTGCTATACCTAATGGTATCACAGACATAAAAAATTATGCGTTCTATGGTTGCAAGAGCATTACAAGCATAGAAATACCTAACAGCGTAACAACTATTGGAAGCTGCGCGTTCTCTGACTGCAGCAGCCTTACAAGCTTTACAATCCCTAACGGCGTGACAACCATTAGAAACTACGCGTTCTCTGGTTGCATAAGTCTCACAAGCATAATATCACTTATCCCAGCCAAAAGACTGTTTGAACCAGGAAACTACGCATTTACAGGAATAGACAAAAACGCCTGCACGCTCTATGTGCCCGCTGGCGCAAGAGAAGCCTACACGACAACAATCGGTTGGAACGAGTTTGCAAATATTGTGGAGATAGTGCCAAGCGAAATTACAATCACCGTCAACCAATATGGCAGTGGAACATATTGCTCGCCCTATGCACTCGACTTCAGCAATGTAGAGGGATTGAAGGCATATAGTGCTATCGGCTTTAATTCGGCGACTCAGGATGTAACGCTAGCAAGGGTTATGACAACAACTGCAGGAGCGGGCATCTTTATCAAGGGCAAGCCGGGTGAGTACAATGTGCCTATTATTGATATTTGCAACGAGCACACACTTAACTTGCTTGTGGGCACACTTGAGCGAACAACGGTAAACAGCACCGACGGCAGTATGAGCAACTTCAAGTTCACAGTAATCGATGGCGAGAACACCCCGATGTTCTACCCGTTCGAGGACAACACCCCTTATAGTGCCAACAGAGCCTATCTGCAGATACCCACAGCGTGGTTGCCTGCATCAGCGGCACAAAAGTCGGTGAGCATACGCTTCGACGAGGGCGAGACAACCGGTATTGAAGAGGTTGAGCAGCAAGTAACCGAGGAGGAAGCAATATACAACCTACAGGGACAGAAGGTGAAGAACCCCACAAGAGGAATATATATCATTAACGGCAAACGAGTATTTATCAAGTAAATTCAACGGATATGAAAAAGGAATATACAAGACCCTCAGCAACGGCTCTCACTCTGGAGACAGAGCCTCTGATGATTACCACTTCTACAGAAACAGGTAACGCAGGTGTAGGCAACAAGCCTGTGGGCGGCAACACACCCGACCTTGTCAAAGGATTCGGCAATGGCTGGAGCAATATATGGGAGTAATCCCATTAGCATAAGCAATAACCGCGAGCTTTTCAATGAAGAAAGGCTCGCGGATTTTTTTCAAATTCCTCATTTCTGCTGCCGCAGGGCGGAGGTGTAAAAACAATTCGCCCCCCTGTCACCCTGACAGAGCAAAGCGACGGAAGGGTCTCAAATAAGTGCTGGATAAGAGATTTTTCACTGCGTTCAAAATGACACAGATGCTGTTTTTTTCGAACTCCTCCGCTTGAGTCTTTTTATTGGAATATTATTTGAAATTAAACGTAAATAATCAAAATAGAAGAAAACGGAAGAATAAATACAATGAGAAAATAGCCGCAAAATAACACTGAGAAGGTAGTTGAAAGAATTATTATCCACTGTAAATTTCTACTGTCCAAAGGTGCCCGCAGGGCGGAGGAGTAGACGACACAGGCGTTTTAGTTCCTATAATGAGTGCAGCAAGCTTCGCCCACCTGTCATTCTGACAAAGCGAAGCGGCGGAAGAATCTCTTTTTCTCGCAGTCTTAGGGATTTTTCGTTCCCGCTCAAAATGGCACAGACGCAGTTCTTCCCACTCCTCAGTCGCTCCGCGACAGTTTGCCTTCGGCGAACCTTGGTAGCACTCGTTGAACCGAAGAAAAAACATTTTTTACCCGCTTGCCTTCCTTATAGCAAATGTTTTTACTATTTTCGCTCCCGTAAGAAAAACAACGCTAAGAAGCTATATGAAAAAGCAAACACTCGCCACACTGCTGGCAATGGCAGCGATAGTAACATCGTGCAACACAAGAGAGAGCATAGACTATGCAGAGCTTGTAAACCCGTTCATAGGCACCGACTACACAGGCAACGTCTACCCCGGCGCACAAGCCCCCTTTGGAATGGTGCAGCTGAGCCCCGACAACGGACTGCCCGGCTGGGACCGCATAGCAGGCTACTTTTACCCCGACAGCACCATAGCAGGCTTCAGCCACACACACCTCTCGGGCACTGGAGCAGGCGACCTGTACGATATTAGCTATATGCCCGTGACGCTTCCCCTGCGCACCGCCGAGCCGCCGCTGGGCATACACTCGCGCTTTTCGCACGACAACGAGGAGGCACACGCAGGATACTACCGCGTGCATCTGAACGACTACAACATCGACGTGGAGCTCACCGCCACCGAACGCTGCGGCATTCAGCGCTACCACTACCCCACCGACACAGCCACCGTGCTGCTGAACCTCGCAAAGGCGATGAACTGGGACGCAACGACCGACACGCACATCAGCATTGCCGACAGCTGCACAATCGAGGGGTGGCGCTTCACCAACGGCTGGGCACGCGGACAAAAGGTAATCTTCTGCAGCCGCTTCTCCCGGCCCATAATGTCGCTCAGCATCGACACGGCACAAATATCAGTGGAAGGGACAACCAAGCAGGTCCCCGGCTGCATAAACCTGCAATTCCCATTGGGCGAAGAGAGGGAGCTCACCATTGTGACAGCCCTCTCGGGCACAAGCATCGAAGGAGCAAGGAAGAACCTTGCAGCCGAAGCCCCGCACAACAATTTCGACCTCTACCACCAGGCTACACACTACTGTTGGAACAACCACCTCTCGCGCATAGAGGTTACAGGCGGCACACACGACCAGCAGGTATGTTTCTACACTGCGCTCTACCGCACAATGATAGCCCCCACCCTCTTTTGCGACGTTGACGGCAGCTACCGCGGTGCCGACGGCAAGACACACAAGGCCGACGGGTGGAAGAACTACAGCACCTTCTCGCTGTGGGACACCTACCGCGCAGCGCACCCCCTCTACACATACATTGCCCCCGACCGCGTGGACGATATGGTAAATTCCTTCATAGCCTTTTACAAGGAGCACGGCAGGCTGCCCGTATGGAATATGTGGGGCAGCGAGACGGATATGATGATAGGCTACCACTCGGTACCTGTCATTGTAGATGCTTACCTCAAAGGATTCAAAGGGTTCGATGCACAAGAGGCGCTCGACGCCTGCGTTGCCACAGCCAACAGCGACGAGTACCGCGGCATTGGGCTGTACAAGGAGAAGGGCTATGTCCCCTACGATGTTGCCGACCCCTACAACGCCGACAACTGGGCAATGTCGCGCACGCTGGAGTATGCCTTCGACGACTTCTGCATAGCCCTTATGGCACAGAAAATGGGACGCGACAGCATAGCCGACGTATTCATTGACCGCTCCAACAACTGGCGCAACCAATACAACGCCAACACCACATTTATGCAGCCGCGCAACAGCAGCGGAGAGTTCCAGCCCGCCTTTACCCCCGACGGATACACCCCGCACATCTGCGAGAGCAACGCGTGGCACTATATGTGGAGCGTACAGCACAATATAGGCGGACTGATGGAACTTGTGGGCAAGGAGCGCTTCGCATCGAAGCTCGACAGTATGTTCACATACACCCCCGCCGACAAGGAGGGACTGCCCATTTTCAGCACAGGAATGATAGGCCAATATGCCCACGGCAACGAGCCGAGCCACCACGTGATATACCTGTTCAACTACACTGGCAAGCAGCACAAGACACAGGAGTATGTGACAGAAGTAATGAACAGCCTCTACCGCAACACCCCCGACGGACTGTGCGGCAACGAGGATTGCGGACAGATGTCGGCGTGGTACGTATTCTCGGCAATGGGATTCTACCCCGTGAACCCCGTGGGAGGAGAGTATGAGACTGGAGTGCCGCTGTTCGACGAGGTACGCCTGCACCTGGGGAACGGCAACACCTTCACCGTCAAGAAGCACAAGGGCAACAGCGGCATAACGCTGAACGGCCTTCCCCTCTACGGCACGGCGATTACACACCGCGACATTATGGACGGCAGGACACTTGAATTCTATGTGAACGAATGACAAATATCATAAAAGCAGCGGCCAGGCCGCTGCTTTTATCTTTTAACGCACCAATGATCACTTAGCCTCACTGTCGGCAGAGAATCCGCCCGGATAGATGAGCAGCACGCTTGTCTCCTGATAATCGCGCTGCAGCTGCGTAAATACGTGGTCGAGCGACGGACGGAAAGAGATTGACCCCCTACGCGCACTCACAATCACCAGCAGATGGTCGGGCTTTATTATCTTCGACAGACGCTTGAGGTCATTACC
>JAFYSC010000176.1 GCA_017546635.1 Bacteroidaceae bacterium
CTTCATCAACCCCCAGGACGACGTTTACGCCGGACAGGTGGTAGGTGAACACGTTCACGACAACGACCTTGTTATTAATGTCACCAAGAGCAAAAAGCTCACTAATATGCGTGCCAGCGGTTCCGACGACAAGGTACGCATCGTTCCCCCCATAGTATTCTCGCTCGAGGAGGCACTTGAATACATCAAGGAGGACGAATATGTAGAGGTTACCCCCAAATCAATGCGTATGCGCAAGATTATCCTCGACGAAATTGAGCGTAAAAGAGCAAACAAGGTATGAGAAACATCGCATTCATAGTATCACTGCTGTTGTTGACAGCCTCGTGCATCGACAACAGGCGCACCTGCCAAGTCTCGGGAACAGGAGTGGGAGCAGACGACACGCTCTACCTTTTCGGGCTTGACAGACGCTATGAACAAGTTGACACCATTATAGCCGACAAGGCAGGAAACTACAAGCACAAAGTGGCGATAGACACACTCTCGCCTATGAGCCTGCTGATGCCATCAGGAGCAGACATTGTGCTTTTCGCCGAGCCTGACAAGACAATAGGCATCACACCCGACAGCCTGCAGAAAGAGCGTTGGACTGTACAGGGAGGCGCAATGCAACAACTGTATGACAGTATGGCTGCACTGATTGAGCCGCTTGGCAACATAGGCCGCCACGAAGCAGTTGAGCGTTTCATACAGTCCGACCCGCTGAACGAGGCAGGCATAATATTGATGCGCAGATACCTGATAGAGAGTTCCGACCCGCTTACTCGCAACATACGCGACATTATCAACAAGTTCGGCGGACGCTTGCAGGACAACGACTATTTAGCCGAATACAAGAAGACGATAGAGCAGAAACGTTCAATATCGAACATACATCACTCCTCGGTTCCCTTGTTTGACTACGTAGCAATGGACGACAGCACAAAGCTGAACAACAAGCGCTACAAAGAGAAATACTGGGTGATAAACTTCTGGGCATCGTGGGACACACTCTCTCGCAACCACGTAAAGGCGATAAGCAAAGCCTGCAAGAGTCGCGACGCCGAGTACTTGACAATGCTCAACATCTCGCTCGACCACGACACTGCCGAGTGGCGCAAGGCAGTCATTGCTGACTCACTCACAGGCGACAATGTATGTGACCGCAAGATGTGGGCAAACACGCTCGTCAAGAGATACGATGTAAACACTCTGCCCTACTCCGTACTTGTCAATCCCCAGTTGCTCAATGTGGAATATAACATCACCGCCGACAAGCTCGAGGCCTCGATAGACTCGCTGATAAAAAAGCATAAAGAGAACAAGATACAGGCCGAGAAACTGCGCAAAAAGAAAAAATAGCCACCGGGACAATGTTAGTAAAGGTATATGCAGCCGCACTGCAAGGAATAAACGCGACACAGGTGACCATCGAGGTGAATGCACTTCGAGGCATACGCTTTTTCCTTGTCGGACTGCCCGACAACGCTGTCAAAGAGAGCCACGAGCGCATTAGGTCGGCATTGGAATTCAACGGATTAAAATTCCCAAGCAAGCAGATAGTCGTCAATATGGCCCCGGCCGACATACGCAAGGAGGGTTCGGCATACGACCTGCCCATAGCCATAGGCATTCTTGCTGCTGACGGCATTGTATCGTCAGAGAGACTGGGCAAATATATGATAATGGGAGAGCTGGGACTCGATGGTGGACTTGTCCCCATTAAAGGAGCACTGCCCATCGCACTCAAGGCTGCCGAAAGTGGCTACGACGGCATCATACTCCCATCGGAAAACGCAGCCGAAGCAGCGGTTGTCAACGATATTAAGGTATATGCAGCCGACAACCTGATGCAAGTGGTACGTTTCCTCAACGGCGAGGCGGAAATCGCTCCCTACATAATGGATGTGGAGAGGGAGTTCTACTCCCAGCAAAGCGACTTCGAGTTTGACTTTTCCGAAGTACGCGGCCAGGAGAGCGTAAAACGCGCCTTTGAGGTTGCAGCAGCCGGCGGACACAACCTTATAATGATAGGCCCCCCGGGCAGCGGAAAATCAATGATGGCCAAACGTCTGCCATCGATACTGCCGCCGCTGACACTGCAGGAGAGCCTCGAAACAACAAAGATACACTCGGTGAGTGGTTGTCTGACAGGCGCCTCATTGATAACACGACGCCCCTTTCGCAGCCCGCACCACACAATATCCTCGGTAGCACTTGTGGGTGGAGGAGCCAATCCCAAGCCCGGCGAAATATCACTCGCACACAACGGAGTGCTGTTCCTCGATGAACTGCCCGAATTCAACCGCGCAGTACTCGAGGTGATGCGCCAGCCGCTCGAGGACAGAAAAATTTCAGTGGCACGCGCCAACTACAAGGTGGAATATCCTGCGGGAGTTATGTTTGTAGCATCTATGAACCCCTGCCCTTGCGGATACTACAACCACCCCACAAAGGCCTGCGTATGCAACCCAGGACAGGTACAACGCTACCTCAACAAGATTAGCGGCCCATTGCTCGACCGCATTGACCTGCAGATAGAGATTGTGCCCGTGCCATTCGAAAAAATCTCCGACGCACGCGAGGGAGAGCCCAGCGCTGCCATACGCGAGCGCGTAATTGCTGCTCGCAAGATACAGGAGGAGCGTTTCAAAAATGAAGAGGGCATACACTGCAACGCGCAGATGACTCCGAAGCTGCTCAACCGCTACGCCGACATCAACGACCAATGCCGTTCGTTGCTGCGCACCGCGATGAACCGTTTCAACCTGTCGGCACGCGCCTATGACCGCATAGTAAAGGTGGCACGCACCATTGCCGACCTGGAAGCCAGCGAGAACATACAGTCGCACCACATTGCCGAAGCAATAGGCTACCGCAATCTCGACCGCGAGAATTGGGGAACATAGTATTCAAACCAATACAAATTAGAGATTAAAGACTGAGATAAAAACAATTTACAAAAATGTTTTCTAATAAAAATGTTTGGGTAATATTCCCCAAAATCATATTGCTATGTTCGATTGCCTTTTTTTGTTCTTGTAGCAATTATGAACAAGGAGAAAAAGAATTTTCATATGCAAGTTGTGACGAAGTGACATTTTGCGATTCGCTTATCTATGAATTGCAGGCCTTTGTGGAAAAAAAGACCAGTGAGACGATTACGGAAAAGTTCGATTTCTTTTCGCTGAACTCTTGGAGAATGATAAAGGATTCATTTTGGTCCGAGGACTCTATAAGAAAATATGAATGGGCCAAGGCTTTCAAGGCAAACGGATTGACCGCAAAAGATTTTTCGGGATTGATAAACAAAAGAGTGGAGCAGTTCAATTCGTTGCACGAAACGCATTTGTCGCCAGTCGTTTTAGCTGAAATAAACGATACGACTATCATAAATTCCCAAGCGTTCGAGAATATAGAAAATCTAGACCTTATAGGTGCAATTGATGTTATAGATGTTGTGTTTACGTTTATTCCGCTGATTCCCTATGCCCTGTGGTTCGTTTTTGGCTTTACCATTGGCTTTATTTTGTCGTATACGCTTACGATTATAGGCTTTGACGTTTCCGAGGAAGGTATTTCGCAATTTGTAGGGAAATTATCATTATGCTTAATTGTAATCGTGTACATATTTTTAATATTCCATAGTATCAGACTCAGTGCCGAATTGGAAAGTACTGTAATAACCAATTATATTAACTATCTTTATGAGCAGAATATTCCTGTTCAAATTTTCAAATAAGCGAATATGAAAGGTCATATAATAACAGGAATAATTCTCTTGCTTCTGCTAAAAGTTGGAACCACCAATGTTGGAAGGAATGGTGCAAAAGGAGTAATCTACAACACTGGAAAGAAAATTGTAAATATTGTTGGTCGCCAGGCTTTTAAAATAGGAGAAAGCGCTGTCGAAAGAAGGGCAAAGTTTGC
>JAFYSC010000177.1 GCA_017546635.1 Bacteroidaceae bacterium
AGGGTACCCTGCGTATTCATTGAGAACGGTTCGGTAGCAAACTACGACCCGTCGGCACCTATCTATGTAAACTACAACAAGAATTTCGAGGGCGAGCCCACTGGAAAGGATAACCCCTAGCTGCTGTACAACCTGCAGTCGAGCCACGGACACAACTACTCAATAGTAAACGGTATAGGACGCATAGGTTATATGAAGGGAGGCGGCACTGCGCTGTGGAAGGACGAGAACATTGCCGACAGCATCACCACACACGCAGTGGACTTCATAAGAGAGAACAGCGACACACCCTTCTTCATATATTTCGCCACCAACGATGTCCACGTACCTCGCTTTCCGCACCCCCGCTTCCGCGGACAGAGCAGTATGGGACTGCGCGGCGATGCCATTGTACAGTTCGACTGGAGTGTAGGTGAGATTATAAATGTTCTTGAAGAGCAGGGATTGCTGGAGAACACCCTGATTATACTTACAAGCGACAACGGTCCTGTGCTCGACGACGGATACGTGGACCAGGCCGAAGAACTTGTGGGCGACCACTCCCCCACACGCGGCCTTCGCGGTGGAAAATACAGCGCCTTTGAGGGCGGCACACGCGTGCCGTTTATTGTACACTGGCCAGCAGTGATAAAGGAACAGGCAACAAGGAACTCGCTTGTCTCGCAAATTGACTTCCTCGATGTTATGGCAAGCATCGCAGGTGTGGGCAACGGCGAACAGCTATCTACCGACGGCATTCCTGGCGAAGCTGCAACTTGGTTCGGCGATAATGAGGCCGGCCGTCCCTTTGCTATGGGTATGGCACAGAACCACACATTGACACTATGTACACCCTCGTGGAAATTCATTGAGCCAAAAGGCGGACCTACAATGATTCAATGGGGCCCAAAGATTGAGACAGGTTACTCTACCGACCCGCAGCTCTTTGAACACACAAACGGCGAATTCAACGAAAACAGCAACAAGGCATCGGACAATGCTGCGGTGACAGAGAATTTGGCAAGCGAGCTCGAAAAGATACGTAACAGACAGTACGAGGGAATAACAATAATTGCCACACAGGGCGAGACAATTGACCTTACACAATATTTAGGGGAACAGAGCGGTGCCACAGTAAGCGGCGACTTTATCGAGGGAGACGCAACCGACATCGGCAAAATTCTCATAAAGAGTGATGCAAGCGATGGCCTGCACACGGGAATAGTCTCAATGTCCAACGGCACGATATTCCTGTTTACTGTGATAATTAACCCTGGATATAACGGAGCGTTCCACATAAACTATAACGGCAATCCCCTTTTCATTGGATACAACACCACACACGACAACAGCAAGAACGAGGGATACAAGCTCATCTCTCCCGACCACTACTCCACATCAGCTGCTGGTGATAAGATTTTCATTGTAAAGCCATCGGGAATGGGATATACCCTCACAATGCAGGGCAAGGTACTCAAAGAGCCCAGGCTGAGCGGCTGGGGACACATCATGTTCTCGGACAACGAAGCAGAAGCGGGTATATACCTTTTCGAAGAGACCGCTACTGCCGACATTTACAAAATCCGCAGCTGCAGCGACGGAATAAACTATGTGAATGTCTACAAGGAGCACGGCGTTGTGGGTAACGACAAAGCGACAAAGGCTGGTCTTGCGACATACACCATTGAAGAGGTAAGCACCTTTCCTATAACACTGTCCTCGGACGGGACAGCAGCAATATGCCTGCCGTTCAACGTTATTATCCCCGAGGGAGTGTATGCCTATGATGCGACGGCGGCAGACATAGGACAGAGCGAATCGGGCGGATACTATTGTACAATGCGTGCAATAGCAAGCCCTGGAGAGATACTGAAAGGCGGCACACCCGCTATTATCGGCGGGAGCGAAGGAACTCACTCCTTTCCAATAACCATGTCCGACTATAAGGCTGTCACCTCCTTGCCCGAGTCGTTACTGCAGGGGAATTATGTAGAGAGCAGCCTTACACAGAGCAGCGATACAAGAAAGTTCCTGTTTGCAAAAGAGGGTGAGAAAGCCAAATTCAAGTCTTTTGACGGCTCAAGGAACATTGCAGCGAACCAATGCTGGGCAGAGTGCAACATTGCACAGGCCACAGAGTTCACTCTGTATTTCGATGCACCGACGAACATAGAAAATACTGTTACAGCCCCACAGGGCAACAGCATATACAGTGTTGCCGGGGAACGCCTTATACAAGCCCAAAAAGGAATAAATATTGTAGGCAACAGGAAGGTTCTTGTAAAATAACACTTATTTGCAACGATAATAGGCTGACCCAAAAGTCAGCCTATTATTATCTTTATTACATTTTTCACTTACTTGAACTCTTTTTAGAGAGTTCTTTCTTATAAACCACATTTCCCGGCACTCATTATACCCCGCGCATTGACAGCGAAATTCTACGTCGTTTCAAATCCACCTCGACAACACGCACCATCACCTGCTGTCCAAGCTTCACCACATCGGCAGGCGAAGAGACGAACTTGTCGGCAAGCTGCGATATATGTACAAGTCCATCCTGATGCACGCCAATGTTCACGAACGCACCGAATGCAGTGATGTTCGATACAAGTCCCGGGAGCACCATTCCCTCGCGCAAGTCCTCAATCTCGTGCACATTGGGGTCGAATGAGAATGCCTTTGCCTGCTCGCGTGGGTCGAGTCCACGCTTGTTGAGCGCGTCCATAATATCGTTGAGAGTGGGCATACCCACCTTGTCGGTCACATACCTTGCAAGCTGAATGCCCTTGCGCACCTCGGCATCGGTAATAAAACGCTCCAACGACACTCCCGCGTCCTTGGCCATACGTGCCACAATGTCGTACGACTCGGGGTGCACCGCGGTACTGTCGAGAAGCTCGTCGCCACCAACCACACGCAAAAATCCTGCCGCCTGTTCAAAAGCCTTGTTGCCCAGACGCGGTACCTTGAGCAACTGCCTGCGTGTACGGAAGAGGCCATTCTCGGCGCGGTAACGCACAATATTCTCGGCAAGCGAAGGGCCTAATCCCGATATATGTGTAAGGATTTGCTTGGTGGCAGTATTCACATTCACTCCAACAAGGTTCACACAACTCTCGACCACTGTATAGAGACGCTCCTTTAGTTTTGTCTGGTCGACACTATGCTGGTACTGCCCCACTCCAATAGAACGCGGCTCAATCTTCACAAGCTCCGAAAGAGGGTCGATAAGCCGTCGGCCTATGGAGACAGCACCACGCACAGTGACATCCTCGTCGGGGAACTCCTCACGCGCCACAGCCGAAGCAGAATAGACCGATGCTCCGTCCTCGTTTACCGAGAATATATCGGGCGAGAGTCCCAACTGTCTTACAAAATCCTCGCTCTCGCGTCCCGCAGTACCGTTGCCGATGGCAAAAGCCTCTATGCGGTACTCCTTTACGAGCTTGGTTATCTTGCCGGCAGCCTCCTCGCGATTGTTCTGCGGAGCGTGCGGGTAAATGACAGTATGATGCAGCAATGCACCCTGCTCATTGAGCACCACAACCTTGCATCCTGTGCGGAAGCCCGGGTCTATTGCAAGCACGCGCTTTTGTCCCAACGGCGATGATAGCAGCAACTGGCGGAGGTTCTCGGCAAACACCGCAATAGCCTCATCATCGGCACGTTGCTTGTATAATCCCATCGTCTCGTTCTCAATTGAAGGAGCCAAAAGACGCTTGAATCCGTCGGTAACGGCTGCCTCTACATACTTTGCCGTAGTAGAGCATCTACGGACAAAACGGCGCGACAGCTGGTCAATGGCATCGTCGTTGTCAACGGTGATGGAGAGCCTGAGGAAACCCTCCTCCTCGCCACGCATCATCGCCAGCAGACGGTGCGACGTCACACGCGCGACAGGCTCGCTCCACTCATAGTAATCGGCATATTTTATTCCGTCTGCCTCCTTGCCCTTTACAACCTTCGAGACAATTGTTCCTCGACGCTGAAAAATGCGGCGCACAGTGTTACGCGCAAACTCATCCTCGGATACACGCTCTGCAATAATGTCACAGGCACCCGCAATGGCATCGTCCACAGTGAGTACATCCTTATTTATATATATACGCGCGCTGTCCTCAACCCTGCGCACCACCTGTTGCTGGATGAGGTCGGCAAGCGGCTCAAGTCCACGTTCACGCGCAATTGTAGCACGCGTGCGCCTCTTGGGACGATAGGGCAGATAGATGTCCTCGAGTTCCACGGCATCGTAGCAGGCATCGATACGCGCCTTCAGCTCGGGAGAAAGTTTACCCTGCTCCTCTATCGTAGCAATGATGGTAGCCCTGCGCTGCACAAGAGCCTGCAACTTTTCATATCTCTCCTTTATATTTCCAATGGCAACCTCGTCGAGCGAGCCTGTAGTCTCCTTTCGGTACCGCGAAATAAAAGGCACGGTTGCACCGCCATCCAACAGTTCCACTGTATTCTTCACCTTGTCGGCAGCTATTCCCAGCTGCCCTGCTATTATCTTTATCAACATACTCTTTCAAATTTTACAGCGAAGATAACACAAACTTGGCTTAAAAGAGCAAATTTAACATCTATTACCACACATTTTTATCACAAAAAAGCATCGCTCGAAAAAACATTGGCTAAATATTTTCCTCAATCCAACAAATTATACTACTTTTGCAGTAATTAATATGAATACAGTTTACAACTAACCTCATAAACTGAAGTATGAACAGCAAGCAACTGATGAATAAAGCGGCAGACAACATTCGTATCCTGACTGCAGCAATGGTAGAAAAAGCAAAATCGGGTCACCCTGGCGGTGCAATGGGTGGTGCGGATTTCATTAACGTACTCTATTCGGAGTTTTTAGTTTACGACCCCGAGAATCCCCTTTGGGAGGGTCGCGACCGTTTCTTCCTTGACCCCGGTCATATGTCTCCTATGCTATACTCTGTACTTGCCCTCTCGGACAAATACACTATGGACGACCTCAAGCAGTTGCGCCAGTGGCAGAGCAATACCCCCGGTCACCCCGAGGTAAACTTTGCACGCGGCATCGAGAACACATCGGGTCCTCTTGGCCAGGGTCACACCTACGCTGTTGGTGCAGCCATTGCAGCCAAATTCCTTGAGGCACGCTTGGGAAGCGAGGTAATGGGACAGACCATCTACGCATTCATCTCGGACGGCGGTATCCAGGAGGAGATTTCGCAGGGCGCAGGCCGTATGGCTGGTTACCTGAAACTGAACAACCTCATTATGTTCTACGATGCCAACCAGATACAGTTGTCAACACGCTGCGACCAGGTAATGTTCGAGGATACAGCCAAGAAATACGAGGCTTGGGGTTGGAAAGTAATTACAATAGACGGTAACGATTGCGACGCTATCCGCGCAGCTCTCACCGAGGCCAAGGCAGAGCAGGAGCGTCCCACACTTATCATCGGCAACACCGTGATGGGTAAGGGAGCACGCAGAGCCGACGGCAGCAGCTACGAGTTCGACTGCGGTACACACGGTGCACCCCTCGGCGGCGACGCATATATCAATACAATAAAGAACCTCGGTGGCGACGTTGAGAATCCTTTCGTATTCTTCCCCGAAGTTAAGGAGATGTACAACAACCGCCTCAACGAGCTCCGCGCTATTGTCGCAGAGCGCCAGCAGCGCAAGGCAGCGTGGGCAGCACAGAACCCCGACCTTGCCGTAAAGATGGCAGAGTGGTTCGCAGGCAAACAGCCCCAGATTGACTGGGCAGCAATTGAGCAGAAAGCCGACTCTCCCACACGTAATGCATCGGCACATATCCTTGGCATATTGGCCGAGAACTACGGCAATATGATATGCTCATCGGCCGACCTTTGCAACAGCGACAAGACCGACGGCTTCCTCAAGAAGACACACGCCTTTACTCCCGGCGACTTCAGCGGTGCGTTCCTGCACGCAGGAGTATCGGAGCTCACAATGGCCTGCCTGTGCATAGGTATGGCACTCCACGGTGGTGTAATTGCAGCTTGCGGCACATTCTTCGTGTTCAGCGACTATATGAAGCCTGCTATCCGTATGGCAGCCCTTATGGAGCTTCCCGTCAAGTTCATCTGGTCGCACGACGCATTCCGCGTTGGCGAGGACGGCCCCACTCACGAGCCCGTAGAGCAGGAGGCACAGGTGCGCCTTATGGAGAAGATAAAGAACCACAGCGGCAAGAACTCAATGCTCGTGCTCCGTCCCGCCGATGTGAACGAGACAACAGAGGCTTGGCGTATGGCAATGGAGAACGACAACACTCCCACCGGACTTATCCTCTCACGTCAGAATGTGACAAACCTTCCCGAGGGCACAGACTACAGCCAGGCAAACAAGGGTGCATACGTAATTGCAGGTTCAGATGAGGACTACGACGTAATTCTTCTTGCATCGGGTTCTGAGGTATCGACACTTGTAGACGGAGCCAAGCTCCTTAAGGCCGACGGCGTTAAGGTGCGTATCGTATCGGTTCCCTCAGAGGGACTCTTCCGCACTCAGAGCAAGGAGTATCAGCAGAGCATCCTCCCCGCAGGAGCAAAGATATTCGGCTTGACAGCAGGCCTTCCCGTAAACCTCGAGAGTCTCGTAGGTGCAAACGGAAAAGTTTACGGCTTGGGCTCATTCGGCTACTCGGCACCCTACAAGGTACTCGACGAGAAGTTGGGCTTCACAGCAGAAAATGTGTATAACCAAGTAAAAGAGATGCTCTAATGAAAGTAATTGGACTCGCAAGCGACCACGCAGGATACCCCCTGAAGGAGCAAGTAAAAGAGTGGCTCACAAGTATGGGCTATGAATATAAGGACTTTGGTACAAACAGCACCGACAGTTGCAACTACCCCGAGTTCGGCCACGCATTGGCACAGGCTGTTGAGAGCGGTGAGTGTCCCGTAGGAATAGCAATCTGCGGCACAGGCAACGGAATAAATATGTCTGTCAACCACCACAAAGGCATACGCGGTGCACTATGCTGGATGCCCGAGATTGCAGCCCTTGCACGTCAGCACAACGACGCGAACATTCTCGTAATGCCCGGACGCTTCATCAGCGAGGCGGCAGCCAAAGAGTGTGTAGAGACATTCCTTGCTACAGAATTCGAGGGTGGCAGACACCAGTCAAGAATTGACGCAATCCCCTGCTGATATTCAGACAAAGCAAAAGACAACAGACTAATAAGGCTGACTAAAAATAAAATTAGTCAGCCTTATTTTATAAAAACATAGACAACAATCTTATGAAATACAAGCCACACTACAGCTCAATCCTGCGTTTGGGCGCACCCATCGTATTAGGACAATTGGGTAACGTAATACTCGGTTTTATAGACACAATGATGGTGGGACACTACAGTCCCGCGGCATTGTCCTCGGCAGGATTTGTCACAGGCATATTCAACCTGGGAATTGTGGCGCTCATCGGATTCAGCTTTGGAGCAACGCCCATCATTGGCGCATATTACGGCAGGAAAGAAAACGACAATGTAGGAGCAGCGTTCAAGGACAGCATATATGCCAATCTGCTGTGCGGAGCGCTCGTCACACTGATATATGCAGTCCTTTACCTCAACCTGCATAACCTTGGGCAACCCGAGGAGCTGTTGCCCGTCATACGCCCCTACTTCTTCACCTTCCTCCTCACAATGCCCTTTATTGTCGTGTTCAACTGCCTCAAGCAGTTTACCGATACTGTAGCAGCGACAAAAACTGCAATGTGGGCCATTATAATAGGCAACGTGGCCAATGTAATCCTCAACTACCTGCTCATATACGGAGTGTGCGGTTTTCCTCGCCTGGGACTTACGGGCGCAGGCATTGCAACACTCATATCGCGCGTCATTATGGTGGCAATAATATGCACACTCATCAAGCGGCAGAAGAAATTCAGCGCCTACAGCAAGGGATTCAATGAGCACAGTGCAAGAAAAAAAGAGATTGCGAATTTCTTCGCGGTGGGAACACCTATGGCACTACAGATGGGAATGGAGACAGCATCGTTCTCGCTTGCCTCGCTGCTTATGGGCTGGCTTGGAGCAACGGAGCTTGCAGCCTTTCAGGTGATGTGCATCACCGGCTCGCTCTGCTTCCTTGTATATTATGGAATAGGTGCAGCGGTGAGCATAAGAATGAGCCACTTCAGGGGACGCGGCGACTGGACAAACGTACATCACTGCGCAAGTGCGGGCCTGCACATCATACTGCTCACGGCAATAATGCTGTCGGTGCTCATCGCCACCCTGAGATACGAGTTTGCAGCAATGTTCACAAGCGATACAGACATACAGACAATGTTCACAGCATTGCTTGTACCTATGCTCGCCTACCAGATTAGCGACGGCATACAGACCAACTACGCAAATGCGTTGCGTGGCATCGAGGTAACGAAACCTCTTGGCATATATGCTTTTATTTCTTATATATGCCTTGCCCTGCCTGCAAGCTACATATTGGGTTTTGTGCTCGACTGGGGAGCAATGGGAGTAGCCTGCGGACTTCCTGTAGGGCTTACCGTAGCGGCCGTTCTCTATTATACACGCTTCAGAAAAGAAATTCTCATACACACATCAAAAGGATTTTAACTGTAGTTTGGACTCAGTAGAAATTTAGTGTGGAAAACTCTTTCTGCTACTTTCTCGGTGTTGTTCTCCGGCTATTCTCTCATTGTAGGGTTTCCTTCTGTTTTCTTTTTTTGCGAAAAAAAGAAACAAAAAACCTTGCACAAAAGAAATTGTTGCAAGTTCCCTTTGCTCGTGCCGCAGGACTGCGTGCACTCGGTCGGGCACTTGCTTGCCATTGCGGCTTACGGCTGTTTTAAGGGTGTTGCGGAACGCCCTCAGTTAGCCACGCTACGCGCGTCTAACTAGCGGTTGGACCATCCTCACACTCTTTCCTTAAAACAGCCTACCCACAATTGAATTTCTTTCGGCGTGCAGTTGGACTAAGGATTACCTGTCGTAAC
>JAFYSC010000178.1 GCA_017546635.1 Bacteroidaceae bacterium
ATCCGTAGAGAAATCACCACCGCAACAAACTCTGTTTGATTAAGGGGGGCTTGGAATAAAAAAATAATACTCGACCGCTGTTATACAGCTGCCGAGCATACTATTTTTAGCTTAACCGATTTTTATCGGACACCAATAAAATAAATTCAAACAACTATTGCAAAAATATCCAAATATTGATGTTACGGCCATGGGATTCCCAAAAGATTGGGAAATGGAACCTCTTTGGAAAGCATAAAAAGAAATATCTCGTCTATATTCCTCATCACTCCCAATAACGAATATCCCCTTACTCCCGTCAACGGATTTTACATAGTAAAGCAATACTGTTATCTTGGAACAATGAGAGAGTGACAACCTACTGCAACAGCAATCATACAGACAAGATGCTGCCGGCCGACGGATTGTAGTTCATCTACTTTCCACCGACCGGCAGCATATCTTTTATAGCCACCTTATAGCAGTTGTTATCTCAACAAGCTGTCTATCTTTTCCACAAGAGTATTGAACTCGGGCTCTACATACTTACGTGTGAGCATAACAATGCGTCCGTCGCGGTCAATGAGCACATTGCGAGTGATGCCCGACTTTCTCACCGCATAACTTGCAAAAGCATCGGCATTTTCATCTATCAGCATAGGATATGTGGTACCCACTTTTGCTGTATATTCATCTATCACCTCTTTTGTCTCCTCGCGGTCTACACCGACAAGGACAAAATCGGGATTATCCTTATGGCGCTGCCATATCTCCTTCTCGATGTGCGGCATCTCGGCACGGCATATTCCGCACCAGCTTGCCGTGAATTGCAGCATAACGACTTTTCCTCGTAGCTGGGACAATGTAAAATCTCTGCCGTCGGTATATTTCAGCGAGAAATCGGGTGCAATGTCACCGACCTTTACGATGTAATCGTGTTCATACACAACCACCGAATCGGTTTTAACGGTATCGGCGGCAGAGGCATTTGCATCGGGTGCCACGTTGCCACCGCCACAGGCAACCGACAATGCAGTAAGTAAAATCAAAGGTATACGTTTCATACTGTTTTTGATATTAAATTAAAGAACCAAATATTTTTTGTAAACTTAAAGAAAAATTCCGATATTTGCGATAAAGTGATTTCTATTTTATGGAAATTAATGATAGAAAAACAATATTTCATCATTACAGCCATTTTAACCGCCAACGACGGCAAGAGCCGTTGCTGCACAGAACAGAATATACAACAGAATGAAACATATATATTTTGCACCTCTACAAGGATATACCGACGATGTCTACCGTCGCATACACAACAGGATGGTTGGCAACGTAGAGAAATACTACACACCTTTTGTACGTGTCGAGGTGGGCTCGATACGTTCTAAGGACACACGCGATATTTCCCCTGCAAACAACAAGGGTGTACCTGTAGTTCCACAAATAATTTTCAACAGCCGCAAGGAATTCGAGTATCTGACAAACAGAGTCAAGGAGCTTGGATACACCGCGATAGACCTCAATATGGGCTGTCCCTTCCCTTTGCAGGCAAAGCACAAGAGAGGTTCGGGAATACTTCCCTACCCCGAAACAGTATCGGACATAATAGAGGGAATAAAGGGTCACAGCGACATAAACTTTTCGGTGAAGATGCGACTGGGATGGCAGGACAACAGCGAAGCACTAAAGATTATTGACCTGCTGAACACCATTGAGCTCGAACATATAACAGTACATCCAAGAACGGGCATACAGCAGTACAAAGGCGATATAGACATTGAGGGTTTCCAAAAGATATACGAGGCAAGCAGGAATCCCATTGTCTACAACGGCGACATCCTTACCATAGACGACATATGCTCGATAGAGGAGAAATTCCCCGACATAAAGGGAATTATGATTGGCCGTGGGCTTCTTGGCTGTCCCTCATTGGCAGCAGAATACCACAACGGCAAGCTGTGGAGCAAGGCTGAACGCATTGCCCTTATGCTCGATATGCACTCCGGGCTTATGGAGGAATATTCAAAGATACTCAAGGGAGACACGCAGTTGCATAACAAGATGCGTACATTCTGGGAATATTCCGAGGAGCTGCTCACACGCAAACCATATAAAAAAGTGATGAAGAGCGGCAACCTGAAGAACTACCTCTCGGCTGTAGCAGAGCTCAGGCATATCTATTGATTACCGTGAACGGCATTTATACAATCTTTCACAATTGAAAATTCTTTTTACAGAGAATAGTTGTTCCATTATTGTATAAAGAGCTATCTTCGCAAATATTATTAATAAAATATTCAGACTATGAAAATTCTTGAAGGAAAGGTTGCCCTCATTACCGGTGCAACACGTGGTATAGGAAAAGCTATTGCGTTGAAATTTGCCGAGTCGGGTGCAAATATAGCATTTACATACAGACAAAAGAACGGTGCAGCCGAAGAGCTCGAGGCAGCTATTGCCGCATTGGGTGTCACCTGTAAGGGATATGCATCGGATGCAGCGGAATATGCATCGACCGACG
>JAFYSC010000179.1 GCA_017546635.1 Bacteroidaceae bacterium
AGCATAGAAATAGAGTTTCATTCCATCACAGGAGTGGAGCTCTTTTTTTGTGATACATTGCGATGAATTGGGATAATTCACAAGACATCAACTCCATTGTGGAATTGAACGTTTGGGTTTCTCTCATTATGAGAATCCCATAACTTAAATCACACAATAAGTCAGCTAATTGCAAGAATCACTTTTCTACTTGGTTTGCACCAATTAAGGAAAACAGATAGAGGATACGCTATAACTAAAGCTATTAATATGCTATGATACACCGATTTGTCAACCCTAAATGAGGTAATTTTAGATAAAATTATTGGTGTTCGATAAAAGCTTTTTGTATAGATGAAAAATAGGGCTGTTTTCATTTTATAGATTCAGGCCCCAATGAGATTATTGACATATACCGCCAACGCTGGGATATTGAATTGCTCTTTAAGCAGATAAAGCAGAACTTTCCGCTCAAATACTTCTATGGAGAGAGTGAAAATGCAATCAAGATACAGATACGGGTGATACTCATAGCCAATTTACTGTTGATGGTTATGCAAAAACGCCTGACCTGAAGATGGAGTTTCTCTGGACTTGCCACGATGATGAGGATTACATTGATGTACTATGTGAATTTCTACAGCCTGTTCAACAATCCTAAAAAGGATTGGGAACAGATGCTAAGCTCTGTTGAAAGCTCCCTCAAAACCCAACTCTTTTTGATTAGGGGGGCTCGGAATTTTAAAAAAGCACTCGACCACTGTTATACAGTAGCCGAGCACACTATTTTCAACTTACTTCACTTTTTATCGGACACCAATAATTATTTATAGCAACAATACAGTTGTTGGGCGGAAAATGACAAATACGCAAAGAAAAAGAGCCGCAGGCCAACCGCAACATCATTGCTTTATAAAAGACTGGGCCAAAAGCCTTAAAATCACTTGTTTGAGTTTGATTCACAGGAGCAAATGAATATAACCCCCGAACGTACAATTCCCACAAAGCGACAATCACTTTTGGCTCAGCCTTATCGTTTTCATTCAGCTACCACTATTACTCCTCGATGATTGTAACAGTCATAGCAATATCCGACTTTGGACGGTCGTTTCCAAGAGTCTCGGCCTGTTGTATCTTCTCTACAACCTCCAGCCCCTGCTCAACCTCGCCGAACACGGTGTATTCGCCGTCGAGGAAAGGAGTGCCGCCAATGGTTGTGTAGGCCTCTGTCTGCTCAGCGGTGAACGCAGGTGCGCCAAGTTCCTTGCTGCGCTCCATTGTTATCTTCTGCAACTTCTCCTGGAGTGCCATCAGTCCAGCCTGGTCGCGGTTACGGCGCAGAGCCATAATGTCGCTGCGGTACTCCCTTGCAAGCTCGTTGAAGATATTCTGCTCCTGCATCATCTTCATCTGATGTTCCAGTTGCTTGAGCTCGGCTGCCTTATATACCTTACCCCAAACAATGTAGAACTGGCTGCCGCTGCTCTCTCTCTTGGGATTCACCTCGTTGCCCAAACGGGCTGCGCTCAGTGCACCGCGCTTGTGGAAGAATGATTTTGTGTCAATCTCGGCGGGGAGAGTGTAGTCGGGACCGCCCGAACCAAGGTTCTTCTCGATGGGTGCGCCCTTGCTGTCGGGGTCGCCACCCTGAACCATAAATTCCTTTATCACACGGTGGAACAGCGTACCGTCGAAATATCCCTCGGCAGCAAGCTTAAGGAAGTTGTCCCTGTGAATGGGAGTCTCGTCGTAAAGGCGCACTACAATGTCGCCCAATGTTGTTGAAATTTTTACTTTTGCCATAATATGAATTGTTAATTACTGATTACTCTTATTTTTTGCACCAGACACACCCCGGCTCTGTTCCAGGAAAGAGTTGCGTTCCCAGAACACTCCGTCGGAATATCCCTGTATCGAAGCATCGGAAGCTGCATTCTGCATTCTTTTTGCGGCCCACAGACAATACTCGCTGTTTATATCCACTCCCAAAAAGCGGCGGTTCAGCTTTTTGGCAACCACGCACGTTGTACCGCTGCCCATAAATGGGTCAAAGACAAAATCACCCTCGCGCGACGATGCCAGAATGAGTTTGGCAATAAGCTTCTCGGGCTTTTGTGTAGGGTGGTCGGTATTCTCGGGCATCGACCAGAATGGCACGCTAATGTCGTCCCAAAAGTTCGACGGGCAGGTCAATCTGAAATTACCCTCGTTTGTCTGCTCCCAATCCTTTGGCACACCGTTCACCTTATAGGCCGCCAACACACGACGCTTCACCTTTACAGCCTCAACATCGAAATAGTAGTCATCGGGGTTATTCACTGCAAACCAAATATCCTCCATCGCGTTTTTCCAGTTGCTCTTTGCCCCACGCCCCTTCTCGCGTTGCCAAGTGATGCGGTTCATTATAACCAGACGCTCCTCTATCACCTTCTGGAGCGATGAGGTGCATTTCCAGTCGCCACACATATAGAGTGTCCCTGTGGGCGAAAGCTTGTCGCACACTTTGGAAAACCAAGTACGGAGATACCCCTCGTAGGCAATAGCCGACGATGCCCTGAATTTTACGTTACCAAAATTTTTCGAAAGGTTATAGGGCGGGTCTATTATTATGAGGTCGGCAATTCCATTGGGTATATAATCCAATATGGCCAAGAGGTCGGCATTCACCATCTTGTCGCAAAAGTCGAAACCTGGCAAAACAGCCTCATCAGCCCCGGTTATATATTGACACAGAGTCTCCCTCTCACCGTTGTTCACAGTAACAGTTTTATTTCTGCCTGCACGCACTTTCGGCCTCTCCTTTTCCATACTTATGCCGACAGTTCAATTGTTATATTGAAATTTTTTACCGTCCCACACATAAACCCTTTTACGCAAAAAAGGCAACACACGCTCTGCATCCTCCTTTGTCATATACTGGGGCAGGGTATATTCGGCAACAAGCGTATTATCCTCGGCCGACAGTTTGAGCTCAACAAGATAAATGTCGGCAAGGTCGAGCAACTCATCCACACTGTCCGACGGGGTAAAGAAATCGGCAATGGCAGGAGCGGCAAAGAACACCTCGTTCACCGGCTGCCAATCTTTTGTATAGAGACGTATGCGGCTGTCGGCTGCCTCGGCAGTCACGGTATTCACAACACACAGCAGCGTGTCGCCATTGTGCGAAGGAAGCATTTTCATCTGCATAGACGAGCTGGGCGACAGCGACAGGAGAAGATAATCCCCTGTAAGCTCTTTTATTGTACTCTTGCCGTCCAAGCGGTTGGTCACCTGAATGTTCATCTTTGCATCGTAAAGGTCTATAAGGTCGAGACGGTCATTCTCCCTGAGAAGAGGAAGAAGTTCCGTAGGCATATTCACAAACAATTCACGCAGGTTCTGTGCGGGGACATTGCCACAGAAGAGCATCATCATCAACAGTGCTATAAAATATCTGTTTTTCATTTTGTGGAACCAATATATAACAACAACAATCCTATAAATATGAGCAAGAGGTCGAGTGCCTTGCTCTTGAGGTTTTTCTCCTTCAGCAGCAATGCGCCGAATATGAACGATACCAGCACGCTGCCTCGCCTTATCATAGAGACCACAGCAACGAGCGCACCCTCCTGTGCCAATGCCGAGAAGTAGCAGAAGTCGGCAACAGCAAGGAAAAGGGAAATCATCGGTATGCTCCAGCGCCACACGAAGCGCCTGTTGCGCTGCTGCGACGAACAGAGGTTCATCACCACCACAATTGCACCCATAAGCAGGCATTGGTACAGATTGAACCACGACTGCACGAGCATAGGCTCAAGGTTGCGCATAAGGTACTTGTCGTACAGGGCACTCACCGCGCCAAGCAGCGCCGCCATTGCCACAAAGAACACCCAACGGTTGTTGGCAAAGTTTATACCCTCCTGTTTGCCGCTACGGTTAAGCATATACAGCGAGAAGATTGCCATAAGCACACCCGCCCACTGATAGCCGTTGAGCCGCTCGCCAAACAGCAGCAACGCTCCCAGGAGCACAAGTACAGGACGTGTGGCCTGAATGGGCGACACTATGGTTATGGGCAGATGCTTTATTCCTATGTATCCGCAAAGCCACGAGCCAAGCACAATGACAGCCTTGAGCACAAGCAGCAGATGGGTGCGGGCATCGGCAACGGGCACAAAAAGCATACCCTCCTCTATCGCCCCCGTGCGTGACAACAGTATGAACGGCGCAAAGATGAGTGTACCGAAGAGCGTGTTCAAGAAGAGTACAGCAAGGACCGAATTGTCCTTGAGCGATATTTTCTTGAAAAAGTCGTAACAGCCCAACAGGGCAGCCGACGCAAAAGCAAGCATTGCCCACATCATAGGTAAATCTCTTTAGGGTAATCGACCCGTGTAAGGAAAAGAGCCTCGGCTACGGCGGAGTCTCCTGCTGCACAACGTTCCTTTTTCTCTATCACTCTACTGAAACCGTCGATTGAGAGTTTTCCGCGCCCCACAAGAAGCAACGTACCGACGATAGCCCTGACCATATTGCGCAGGAAGCGGTCGGCCTCAATCTCGAACACCCAATGTGCATCGTCAATCTTGCGCCACACGGCATACTTCACCTTGCAGTTGTTAGTCTTTACATCGGTGTGCAGCTTGCTGAAGCTGGTAAAATCGGTATACTGGGGAAGAAGCGCGGCAGCGCTGTTCATTGCGTCAAAATCAATGTCGGCCGGCACGCGGCAGGCGTAACGGCGGGCAAAGGGAGACTTTACCGTTGTCACATAGTAGCTGTATTTGCGCGACGTTGCATCGAAGCGGGCGTGAGCATCGTTCTTCACGGGCACAATGGTGCTTACGGCTATGTCGGGCGGCAATATCCTGTTGAGCTTATATTTGAGTTGGGCTGTATCGCAACCGTCGGGAAGGTCGACGTGTGCCACCATCTGCGCGGCATTCACGCCACTGTCGGTGCGTCCTGCTCCAACGACGGGAGCAGGCTCGCGCAGCACGGTCGCAAGCGCCCCTTCGAGCTCTTGCTGCACGGTGCGCGCATTGGGCTGCACCTGCCAGCCGTGGTAGGCAGCGCCGTCGTATGAGAATATAATAAAGTGACGTTGCATCAGTTCTCGTTTTTCATTATGTATGTGTGGCACGCCACAAGACCTGCCGTCTCGGTGCGCAGACGCGAATTGCCCAGGCTGACGGGACGGTAACCCGCCTTTATCGCGAGCTCCACCTCCTCGGGGCTGAAGTCTCCCTCGGGACCTATGAGTACAGTTGCACTCTCGCCGCTCTGCAATGCATCCTTGAGCAGCAACTTTTCGCCATCGTAGCAGTGCGCGATATATTTTGCCCCTTCGGTGGGAAGGGCTATGAATTTCTTGAAGTCGACAAGTTCGTTGACCTGTGTCTTGTAGGACTTGAGGGACTGCTTCATTGCCGAGACAACGATGCGCTCAATGCGGTCGGTCTTTACCACCTTGCGCTCCGAGAAGCGGCAGTTGAGGAACGTAATCTCGTCGAGTCCAATCTCCACGGCCTTCTCTACCATCCACTCTATGCGGTCGATGTTCTTTGTGGGAGCAATGGCAATGTGCACCCTGCCCTGCCACCCTTTGGGCTGCTCAACAGTCTCCTTTGCCTGCACGTAGCAGTGCTTTCCTGTGATAGACGATATTTCGGCCTTGTAGAAATGTCCTTTGCCGTCGGTTATCTCAATTTCGCTGCCTACACTCAGGCGCAGCACCCTTATTGAGTGTGCAGCCTCTTCCTCGGGCAGTTCCCAGTTGTCTGTAATGTCGGGGGCATAAAATAGTGCCATAAGTATTGTGTTTTATTCTTGTGTATTCTGTTCTTCTATCTCTTTTTGTTGGTTTCGCGAGTCAATCTCCTCCTTTATCTTCATTGCAAGCTCGTAGTTCTCGTCCTTGACAGCCTTATCGAGCACTTTTTGCAGCGTATCTGTATCGGCTACTGTTATTGGGATTGATATTGCTCCACCCCACTCGTCGCGTATCGATACACGGTTGAGCAGCTCCTCCTCGATATATATCGGCGCCCCGAAGCGCAACGCCACAGCCACCGCGTCGGACGTGCGGGCATCGACCTCACGCAATGTCTCGCCCTGCCTGAAGAGCATATTGGAACAGAATGTCCCGTCGCTTATCCTGTTTATTGTGACGCACTGCATTGTTGCTCCAAAAGCCTCGGCAAAATTACGGAAGAGGTCGTGCGTGACGGGACGTTTGGTCTCAACGCCCTTGAGCGCGAATGCCACCGCCTGCGCCTCGCCGTAACCTATAGCAACCAGAATCTTGCGGTTGCCATCGCGCTCGCGCAAAATCATCACATAGGCTCTATCGTCCGAAGTCTTGCTCAGTATATCCGATACAATCAGTTCTACCATACGTTACTTTGATGTTTGTGTTGTGTTATCCTTGAAAAAGAGAGCAAAAAGCACACTCACCACAAAGGCATAAGCGGCAAAGATATACCACGCTGTGCTCCACCCCTCGGGCGAGGCAGCAAACCTGTTCACCACCTCCTGCGCAGCAATGACACCAATCGATGCTCCCAGCCCGTTTGTCATAAGTATGAAAAGCCCCTGCGCACTCGAACGCATATTCTCGGGCACCTCCTTATCGACGAACAACGAGCCCGAAATATTGAAAAAGTCGAATGCAACGCCGTAAACGAGCATAGACAAGATGAAAAGCCATACGCCGTCACCGGGATTGCCGAGCCCGAAGAATGCGAAACGCAGCACCCAGGCAAGCATAGCTATGAGTATGACACGCTTTATGCCGAAACGCCCCAAGAAAAAGGGGATGAGCAATATACAGAGTGTCTCGCTTATCTGCGACAATGATATTATTATATTGGTGTGCTCAACAGCAAATGTACCGTTGTAAACGGGATACCTGCTGAAGCTGGCAATGAAATTGTTTGCATAACCGTTGGATATCTGCAGCGCACCGCCCAGGAGCATCGCAAAGAGAAAGAAAAGCGCCATCCTCTTTTGTGCAAAGAGTTTGAAGGCATCGAGCCTCAATGCCGATGCGAAGGACCTTTGCCCATTTGAGCCGCTTACGGGACAGGCAGGCATTGTGAGCGAATAGAGTGCAAGCAGCACTCCCCACACAGCCGAGGTATAGAACTGGTTGCAATTGCCCTGGAAGCCCAAAAGGTCGACAATCCACATTGAGACAATAAAACCCACCGTTCCAAAAACGCGGATAGGAGGGAAGGCCTTTACCGTATCAAGTCCCGCCCTTCGCAACGAAGTGTAGGAAACCGAGTTTGACAATGCAAGGGTTGGCATATAGAAAGCCACTCCGGCAGCATAGAGCCAGAAAATGTCATTGAATGCAACCTGCGTGCCCTTTGCGCCTCCCACGTATGCAACGGCAGAGAGCAAGAGCGCCGATGCCGCGTGACAGAACGAGAGCAACTTTTGCGCGGGTACCCATCTGTCGGCAATAATGCCCATTGTGGCAGGCATAAAGATGGACACGATGCCCAACACCGCATAGAACCAGCCTATCTTATCGCCAAGACCCACGCTACCCAAATAGCGCCCCATTGACGTGAGATAGGCACCCCAAACGGCAAACTGCAGAAAGCTCAGGAGCATCAACCTGAGTCTTATGTTCGATTCATTCGTCATCTTTCACCTAAATATCTATCACTTGCCACACTTTCATTCTTGGAGAAAGAACCAATCAACGCAGAATTATATTGGTTATCACCTGCGCACCCACCTCGCCGTTTAGCCTTTGCACAAGAGAGCGCCTGTTCATCATAAGTTCCTGACGCAGCACAGCCGATGTCACGACAACATACAATACCTGGTTCTTTATGAAAAGCTCCTTTGTATAGGACTGCACGCCGCTGCCAAGGACCTTTGACCACGCCTGTATGAGACGGTACTCGTTGAGGGGAGTCTCGATACCCTCCTGACGGCACGTCTCGCGCACTATCTCCGATATTCCTTTTAATGTACCGCGTTTCATTTTTCCTTTATAAGAGTTATGTTTCCGGCTGTTACCCCGAAAAGTTTATACTCACCGTTTATACAATCTAAAATGCTGTCGATATGCTCACGGTTCACATCGGTAACAAATATTTGTCCGAATTTGTCGCCCGAGACAAGGTTTATTATCTTCTCGACACGTTGCGAGTCGAGCTTGTCGAAAATATCATCGAGCAGCAGAAGCGGAGTCTCGCCGCCCTTACGGCGCAAGAAATCGAACTGCGCCAATTTGAGCGCCACCAGATAGCTCTTGTTCTGTCCCTGCGAGCCCTCCTTTTTTATAGGGTAGCCACCGAGCTGCATCACAAGTTCGTCGCGGTGCACGCCTTTTGTGGTGTACCCCACGCGGCAATCGTCATTACGCGAAGCACAAAGTGCATCGGCAAAGTTGCCTTTTGACACATCGGAACGGTAACGCAGGGTAACACCCTCGGCATTGCCTGTAATATACGAATGGAACTCCTCGAAGATGGGCACAAGCTCGTCGATAAAGCGTGCACGCCCCTCGTAGACACGCTGTGCCTCCATTGCCATCATCTCCTCTACCAGCATAAACAGCTCGGCATCGGGCTGGCGCTCGGCGCGTAGCATTGCGTTACGTTGCAGCAAGGCACGGTTATAGGCTATGAGCGAAGCAAGATACTCCCTGTCGTACTGCGATATTACAACGTCCATAAAGCGGCGCCTCTCCTCGCTTCCCCCGGCAATGAGCTCATTGTCGGCAGGAGAAACCATCACAAGAGGAATTGTGCCTATGTGGTCGGAGAAACGTTCATAATTCTTCTTGTTTCTCTTGAACTGTTTCTTCTCGCCGCGTTTGAGACCGCAGGAAAACTCGTCGTCAACACCGCTGTCGCTCGTATAATTGCCCTGAATCATAAAGAAGGGTTCTCCGTGCGAAATATTGGAGCCATCGACCGTACTTATAGCGCTCTTGCAGAAAGAGAGGTAATATATTGCATCGAGCAGATTGGTCTTTCCCATTCCGTTGCTACCTATAAAGCAGTTTATCTTGCCCGAAAAAGCAAGAGAGACATCGGACAGATTCCTATAGTTGAGTACTGATATATTATTGAGCAGCATATTACATAATTATATCGGCGCAAAGTTCACAGGAACCGTTGCTACGCCTAAATTTATTGCGAAGATACGAAAAAATCGGCTGCTTATTGCCATAAAAAAGCAGATATTTTGCGCTCAAATGTAAAAAAAGCAGATATAATTTTAAAGCTCCGAAATTTTTGCTTATTTTCGCGCATATTTTGCGAACACTATCCGAAATAAAATAAAAACAAATAAATCAATGAGCACAAAACAGACAGAGCAGGCACCCATTGCAGTTGAAGAGGTGCTGAGCAAATCAGAGGCATTTGTCCTCAAGTACAAGACCGCCATCATTGGCACAATTGCAGCAATTGTCATATTCGTAGTAGGCGGTATCCTTTACAACAATCTCGTAGCCGAACCCGCCGAGAAAGAGGCTGCAGAGGCATTGTTCCCCTCGCAGGTACTTTTTGAGGCAGGCCAGTTCCAGGAGGCACTCGACGGCGACGGAGCAAACTTGGGTTTCATCGCCATTGCCGATGAGTACAGCAGCACAAAAAGCGGTAACCTTGCAAACGCTTACGCAGGTATGTGCCTTGCACAGCTCGCACGCTACGAGGAGGCTATCCCTTACCTCAAGGCATTTGACGGCAACGACCAGATGGTAGCACCCGCTGTCCTCGGTACACTTGGCAACTGCCTTGCACAGACCGGTGACATCAAAGGCGCTATCTCAAAATTCATCGACGCTGCAAACAAGGCCGAGAACAACACTATCAGCCCCTATTACCTTATGCAGGCGGCTCTTATGTGCGAGCAGGACGGCAACGCAAGCAAGGCCCTCAAGCTCTACGAGGAGATTAAGGCAGAGTACCCCACATCACTCCAGGCGGTAGACATCGACAAGTACATCAACCGCGTCAAGTAATCATTAAAGAAATAGAAAAGGCGGCTCTTAAGTCGCCTTTTTTTGTATATATTACAGAGTAAGGAACAACCAATTAACCAAAACCATAAGAAGATGGCAACCAAATTGCATAACCTATCCGACTATAACCCCGAGAAAGTTCCATCGGGCAAAGGCAAGAAAGTAGGCATCGTATACGCCGAGTGGAACGACGAGATAACATACGCGCTTAGGGACGGTGCAGTGAAGACACTGCTCGACAACGGAGTAAGCGAAGAGGACATTACACTCGCAAGCGTCCCCGGCAGCTTTGAACTCATATACGGAGCATCACAAATGGTAAAGAGCGGAAAATACGACAGCGTCATTGCCATAGGCTGCGTAATCAGAGGCGACACCCCTCACTTCGACTACATCTGCGAGGGAGTGACAGCAGGACTATCGAAGCTGAACACAAAATATGATACCCCGGTGATATTCGGACTTATCACGACCAACGACTTTCAGCAGGCAAAGGACCGCAGCGGCGGCATACACGGCAACAAGGGCGACGAGTGCGCCGTTACCGCACTGCATATGATGGCTCAAGAGTGGTAAGGAAGATGGGACGCCTGCTGTTGTTCAACTGCTCCAACGACCTTGCGCTTGCATCGGGCACACGCGAATATATCGCGCCCAAAAGCATCGCAGCAATGGAGGACGCACTCTCGGCACTTCCATTCTGGTGGGCCGAAGATGGCGACGCTATACTTGTGGGCAGCAGCGATGAGGCGCGTGTGTGCGAGGAGTTCTTCTCGTCACAAAACAAAAGTATATTCTTCACCTCGAACGAAGAGGGATACAATGCGCTGTGCAAACGTACAGCGCATACATTTTATCCAGCCCCCTGGGGCTGGAGCAGAGCCACAGCCGAGAGGTACAGGCACTTTGGCGTACCACAGGAACTATTGCCGGGCAACGACTGGCTCGACAATATAAGGACATTGTCAAGCAGGGAATTTGCAGCCGGTTATATCGCAGAGTTGCTGAGAGAAGCCCACAGCGAAGGCTGGGGCGAGGCACTCGCAGGCGAGAATATGAAGTTCATCCGCACCCTTGAGAATTACGGCATTCAGGAGCGTACAACATTCAAGTCGCCCTGGTCGAGCAGCGGACGCGGAATCTTTGCAGCCGACAGCCTCGACGCACCGTCGATACGCCAAAAGCTAAGCGGATTCATAAAGCGCCAGGGAGGATTCATTGCAGACAGGTTCTATGACAAGAGGATAGACTTTGCCCTTGAATACCACATTACACCTGACGGGAATGTTGATTTTCTGGGATATTCGTTCTTTACAGCAGGAATAAACGGATACTACGGATACAACACAGTTGCTCCACAAGAGGAGCTCAGGGCATCAATAATAGCCGACGGATGCAGCAAAGAACTGCTCGACCGCCTCATTGCAACCCACAAGAACCTTCTGTCAAAGAGATTGGCGGGGAGATACTCGGGATGCATAGGCGTTGATATGCTCTCGACAATAGAGAACGGCATTTACAAGATACATCCTTGCCTGGAGATTAACCTGCGTATGAACATCGGCATTCTGGCATTGGACATCCAGCGCAGATTACCCCATACTGGACAAGAGACCATACCCCTGCTACCTGCAAAAGGCAAAAAATTCAGTGCCCTTCTCAGTAACAAGAAATTGCTTATAGGATTAAAGGAACAGATAGAAACAATAATCCCAAACGCAACAAGCCTATAACAAACCACCCATCAGCCATCCAATTGACAAGCGACAGTCATCCATTCCTTCGGATTATACTACGCATTAACATACTCGGCAGCAGACACCGCGCAACGCTCTCCATCGACAGCAGCAGACACAATGCCACCGGCATATCCTGCACCTTCACCACAGGGAAAGAGACCAGTAATCTGCGCGTGCTGCAGCGTCTCTGCGTCGCGCACAATGCGCACGGGCGACGATGTACGTGTCTCCACACCTATGACCGTTGCCTCGCGGGTGAGAAAGCCACGCGAAGTACGTCCGAAATTGTCAAATCCCTTTTGCAGGCGAGAAGAAATGAATTTAGGCATCCAGAAGTGCATAGGCGAGGAAATAAGTCCCGGTGCGTATGAGGATTCGGCTAGGTCGTAGCTCAGTTTGCCGCGCACAAAGTCGGTCATACGCTGTGCTGGAGCCGTCTGCCTGCGGTTGCCCATAATCCAGCAAAGACGCTCAAGCCTCTCCTGAAAAGCCATCACGCGCAGTGGCGACGACGCATCGACAGGTTCAATGCCATCCACATCGACAAACATATCGGGGTGCTCAATATCCTCGCAGTTAATCTGCACCACCATTCCCGAGTTGCTCCATTTGCCGCCACGGTGCGACGGCGACATTCCGTTCACGAGCAGTTCCTCACAGCCCGATGCCGACGGCACCACAACACCACCCGGACACATACAGAAACTGTATACACCGCGTCCGTCAACCTGTGTAGTAAAACTGTATTCCGCTGCGGGAAGATATTTTCCGCGTCCGGCAGGATTGTGGTACTGAATCTGGTCGATAAGCGCCGAGGGGTGCTCCAGACGTACGCCCACAGCAATACCCTTGGCCTCGAGAGCGACACCGCTCGCGTGCAGGTTGCGGTAGACATCCTTTGCCGAGTGTCCCGTTGCAAGAATCACCGCAGGGGCAAGGAACTCGCCACGATTGGTACGTATACCGCAGATACGGCCACCATTAATGAGCAGTTCCTCCATACGTGTCTCAAAATGCACCTCGCCCCCGCACTCAAGGATAGCGTTGCGCATATTCTCTATTATCCTCGGCAGCTTGTCGGTACCAAGATGCGGGTGCGCATCGGCAAGGATAGTGGGGCTCGCACCGAACTGGCAGAATGTGTTCAACACCCCCTCGATGCTTCCGCGCTTTTTGCTTCGCGTGTAGAGCTTGCCGTCGGAGTATGCACCTGCTCCACCCTCGCCGAAACAGTAGTTCGACTCGGGGTCCACCGTATGCGTGCGGCTTATATTGGCAACGTCTACCTTACGGGAACGCACATCCTTTCCGCGCTCTACCACAATGGGACACAACCCCAGCTCAATGAGTTTGAGGGCTGCAAAGAGTCCTGCAGGGCCAGCGCCCA
The DNA here is from genome assembly GCA_017546635.1 of Bacteroidaceae bacterium. Taxonomy (GTDB): domain Bacteria; phylum Bacteroidota; class Bacteroidia; order Bacteroidales; family Bacteroidaceae; genus HGM04593. The sequence goes on from JAFYSC010000179.1 coordinate 13,082, forward strand.
CCACAATGACACGCTGCGCCCCGTCGACTTTAGGGTACTCCTTTTTCACATACTCGTCGTCCTTGGGCTGTTCGTTCACATATACCCTCACGGTAAGATTTACATATATTGTACGCTGACGCGCATCGATGCTGCGACGCAGCACACGCACGCCGTTTATCGAGCGAAAACTGAAGCCCTTTTCACGGGCAATATACTCCTTGAGCATCTGCTCGTTTGCTGCCTGCTGCGGCAGAACCCTTATCTGATATTCGTGTGTCATCTGATTGAATTTTAATTATCGGTGCTGAAAAACCCTACACCGCGTTATTATCCGAAGATTAGCCTGAAAGCCTCCTCGACCTTTGAAACCGGCTTCACCTCTATTGCAAAGCGCGATGCATCGAGCCCCTTCATATTGCTCTTGGGAACGATTATGCGGCTGAACCCGAGCTTTGCAGCCTCGGCTATGCGCTGCTCTATCCTGTTTACGGGACGTATCTCGCCCGAGAGTCCGACCTCTCCTGCCATACATACTGTAGGCTCTATCTCTACGTCCATATTGCTCGACAAGATGGCGCTTATCACCGAGAGGTCTATTGCAGGGTCGTTCACCCTCAATCCTCCAGCAATATTCAGGTAAACATCCTTTTGTGCCAGCTTGAAGCCCACGCGCTTCTCCAGCACCGCAAGCAGCATATTCATACGGCGCGTGTCGAAGCCCGTCGACGAGCGCTGCGGAGTACCGTAGACAGCGCTGCTCACAAGCGCCTGTACCTCAATGAGGAAAGGACTCACTCCCTCTATTGCCGATGCTATTGCGACACCGCCCATTCCGCTGTGACGCTCGCTCAGCAGCAGCTCCGAGGGGTTGCTCACCTGCCGCAGCCCCTCGCGGCGCATCTCGTATATCCCAAGCTCGGCCGTGCTGCCAAAGCGGTTCTTAATCGAGCGCAGCACACGGTAGAGGTGGTGCTGGTCGCCCTCGAACTGTATCACAACATCTACAATATGTTCAAGGATTTTAGGCCCGGCAATTGCACCGTCCTTTGTAATGTGGCCAATGAGAATGACGGGGACATTATTTTCCTTGGCATACTTCAGCAGCATAGCCGTACACTCGCGCACCTGTGACATACTGCCCGGTGAAGAGTCGACAGCCTCGCTGCACATAGTCTGTATGGAGTCTATTATCACAATCTGCGGCTGCACATTCCTTATGTGCGTAAATACTGTCTCGAGCTGCGTCTCGCACACAATCATACATTGCGACTGCGAGTATTCGATGCGGTTGGCACGCAGCTTAATCTGCTGCACGCTCTCCTCGCCCGACACATAAAGTATCCTCTGTCCCGAGAGACGCAGCACAGTTTGCAGAATGAGGGTCGATTTTCCGATACCCGGCTCTCCGCCGAGGAGCACAAGCGAACCGGGCACAAGCCCGCCGCCAAGCACACGGTCGAGTTCAGCGTCGCCCATACTTATACGCGGAAGCTCATCGGTAGAAACTGTGTCTATGAGCACAGGCTGTGACTGGGCCGCAAAGGATGATGAAGCAGCCGTTCCACCCGAACCGCCTGTACGCACCCTCTTCTCGACCAAGCTGTTCCACGCACCGCACGACGGGCACTTTCCCGCCCATTTGGGCGACTCGTATCCACAGTCGTTGCACAGGAAAATTGTCTTTTCTTTTGCCATAACATCAAATTGAGCCGCTAAGATAATGCTTGCAACGCTTTTTATCAAGTGCAAACATTTTTTATTCTAATATTTTTATCTAATTTCGCTCGCAAAGCAAGGAACAAGAGCAATGAGGTGCATTTACATAAAATCGGCAATATATGCAGAGTATCAGAAAACGATATTCTTCGCCACCAGCTGCCCCACCGACGGTACACTCGAGAAGTTGAGGGAGAACAGCAACAGCATCACAGATTACCTTGCCCGCAACGGTGTTCCCGGCTACACACTCTATGCAGCCGACGCATCGGCACAGACACCGCGACAGCTCATCCTCAGAAGCAGCCCCGCACAGTGCGCACACACAGCAGACACGCCACAACCATCGGCAACGCTGGCTGCCATAATTGATGCCGACTATACACAGGGCGGGCAACCCATTGTAGAGATTCTGGTTACAGATGTTCCGCTGCATCCCACCCCCGAAGAGCTCCACAGTTGCATATACGGGCTACTGTGCGCAATAATACGCATTGAAAAGGAGTACAGCCGTTATACTACGGAAAACAAAGGGAGCCTGTGCTACCGTTTACCCGAAAGGGATAACAACGAGCACGAATTCATTGCTGCCGACCTGCTATTGAGCAACACCCTTGCGCAACAGCAGGAAACCCGACCGAGCACGCTGCTCATCGACAACAATTTTGAGATTCGCCTGCCGCAATACCCGCAAATAACAATAGAGCTTGCCCCGCTGCCAAAAGCGCTGTACATCCTGCTGCTTTTGCACCCCGAAGGCTTTGCCCTGAAAGAGATTGTCGAGTATGCTACGGAACTGCGCAGCATATACTGCACTGTGTCGGGACGGCAGAACACAAGCGTACTCAACAAGATGCTAAACAGCATAACCGACCCCACTGGCAATCCATTGCACAAGAACCTATCCATAATACGCCGCGCCTTCCTGAGCAAGCTGCGCAGCGACATTGCCGAGTGCTACATTCCCACACAGGGACGCAACACCCTGCACCGCATACCATTGGAGAGCAAGTTGGTACAGCTGCCAACAGCCATACTGCAAGAGTGCAGGAGAGCATAAAACGTGCAGGAGAAATCCATAAACGCTACATCCCCTAAAACCGTTAATAAAATATAAAGTACCGCCAAAGCACAAAGAGACGGCACTTTATTTGTCTTTTTGTTGCAAAAATGCTATCTTCGCAACAAATATTCTATTTTACAACAAAAACAGTTTACTTTTAGAAAGTACAACAAAGATGAAAGTAATGAAATTCGGCGGAACATCGGTTGGTTCCGTAAACAGCATATTGAATCTGAAAAGCATTGTAGAGGCTGCAGCCGCAAAGGAGAGAGTAATTGTTGTTGTATCGGCATTAGGCGGTATTACCGACAAGCTCATCAGGACATCGCAGTTGGCAGTAGAGGGCGACTCTACCTTCAACGACGAGTTCCAGAAAATTGTAGCACGTCACCACGACCTCATATACAGCGTAATTGAGGGCGAAGCAAAGCGCACCGCACTGCTGCAAGAGGTAGACAAGCTGCTCAACGAGCTCGACAACATATACCAGGGACTCGCGCTCATAAACAACATAACCCCAAAGACCGAGGCAACAATCCTCAGTTACGGCGAGAGAATATCGAGCCGCATCGTGACAGCCCTCATCGAGGGCGCAGCGCGCTACAATGCCCGCAAGTTCATAAGAACCGAGGTAAAGCACGGGAAGAACATCCTTTCGGACGAGGAGACCGACCGTCTGATACACGAGACATTCGACGGCAGCACCGACCCTGTGATAATTGTCCCGGGATTCATCTCGCAGGACACCGCCAGCGGCGACATCACCAACCTTGGACGCGGAGGCTCCGACTACACGGCAGCCATACTCGCAGCCGCGCTGAAGGCGAATATCCTCGAAATATGGACCGACGTCGACGGCTTTATGACCGCCGACCCCAAAGTTATAAACAACGCCTACACCATCAAGCACCTGAGCTATGTGGAGGCAACCGAGCTCTGCAACTTCGGCGCAAAGGTAGTCTATCCCCCCACCATCTACCCTGTGTTCAAGGCAAATATCCCCATAGCCATAAAGAACACCTTCAACCCCGAGGGCGAAGGAACAATCATAAGTTCGCAGAGCGAATCCGAGGGACGACAGATTAAAGGTATATCGAGCATCAACGATACTGCGTTGCTCACCGTACAAGGATTAGGTATGGTGGGTATCGTGGGTGTGAACCACCGCATATTCAAGACTCTTGCCGATGCCGATATCAGCGTATTCCTTGTAGCACAGGCATCATCGGAGAACAGCACATCTATAGGATTGCGCAGCGTCGATGCCACAAAGGCGTGCGACGTACTGAACAACGAGTTTGCCAAGGAGATAACAATGGGACTTATGGAGCCCGTCACGGCATCGTGCGACCTCTCTACTGTTGCCATTGTGGGCGAGAATATGCGCCACAATGCAGGCATCATAGGCAAACTGTTCCAGACGCTGGGACGCAACGGTATAAATGTGGTAGCCTGCGCACAAGGCGGACAGGAGACAAACATCTCATTTGTCGTAAACAACAAGTCGCTGCGCAAGACGCTGAACGTGATACACGACTCGTTCTTCCTCTCAGAATACAAGGTACTCAACCTCTTCATCTGCGGAGTGGGAACTGTGGGCGGCAGCCTCATCGAGCAGATAGCCTCGCAACGTCAGAAGCTGATGGACGAGCATAGCCTTAAGCTGAACGTGGTGGGAATAGCCAACAGCCGTCACGCAATGTTCGACCGAGAGGGGATAGACCTCACCAGCTACCGCACAGCACTGCTGGAGAGTCCCGAGAGCTGCGCCAAGAAGATGCGCGACGACATTATAAAGATGAATATCTTCAACTCGGTATTTGTCGACTGTACTGCAAACAGCGCAGTAGCCGAGCTTTATGCCGACTTTCTCTCGCACAACATTTCGGTGGTGGCAGCCAACAAGATTGCGGCCTCGTCGGACTACGCGACATACTGCGAGCTCAAGCACATAGCACGTCAGCGTAACATCAAGTTCCTGTTCGAGACAAACGTGGGAGCGGGACTGCCCATCATAAACACTATAAACGACCTTATCAACAGCGGTGACAAGATATTGAAGATAGAGGCAGTGCTGAGCGGCACACTCAACTTCATATTCAATATGCTCAGCGCCGACGTACCGTTGAGCGAGACTGTGCGCCTGGCACAGGAGAAGGGCTACAGCGAGCCAGACCCCCGAATAGACCTGAGCGGCAAGGACGTTATCCGCAAGCTAGTGATTCTTGCACGCGAGGCAGGCTACGCAATTGAGCAGGAGGAGGTAGAGGCCAACCTCTTTATCCCCTCGGAGCTCTTCGACGGCACACTGGACAATTTCTGGGAGCAACTGCCCAAGCTCGACACCACATTCGAGGAACAGCGCAAGCAACTGGAGAGCGAGAAGAAACGCTGGCGCTTTGTTGCCAAATATCAGGACGGCAAGGGCAGCGTATCGCTATGCAAGGTAGACAGCTACCACCCCTTCTACAACCTCGAGGGCAGCAACAACATTGTACTGCTCACCACTGAGCGCTACAAGGAGTACCCTATGCTCATAAAGGGTTACGGAGCAGGAGCAAGCGTAACGGCAGCAGGTGTATTTGCCGACATTATGCGAATTGCCAACATATAAGAGAGTGCAATACAAAATCAATAGAGTGAGGCTGGGTCAAAAGTATTTTTGATCCGGCCTCTTGTATTGTCTCTTTTTTGTCCTTTTCAGTAGAAAAATCCCGACTAGTCATTGAAAAGGCCTCATGCGGCCATATAACAGTTCATATACCCTTCTTCAAAGTCCGTTTCACGCATTTTTTTGCTCTTATCCGCCTG
>JAFYSC010000180.1 GCA_017546635.1 Bacteroidaceae bacterium
ATTTTTATAATAAGGTTTTTAGAAGCTGTTTAAATTTATATCGTTAAGTTTTTTATAGGTCAGAATTAGAATGTTTTATTATTTTTTGAGGGAGCGTAGCGGGCTACGTAACCGAGAGAAAGAAGAAAACAGGCAATTTTGAACATAAAAAACAACGAAACAACTGCTTACAATATAAGATTTTTTTCTAGAAATTTAAACAGCTTCTTAATCCTGGGGAGTCATTACAATCTCAATGTAATTGCCACTGTCTATAATCGCCTTGAGTACAGCCAGTACATTGTCGCTTGTAATTTGAGCGACTGCATCGGCATACTCCTTGTCGTAATCGCAGCCGTCCTTCTTCCACTCCTTGAGCACTGTTAGCCAGTAACGGTTGTTGATGCGCTTCTCGGGAATGTTCTTGAGCATATTCTTTTTCACGTTATCGAGCTTGTCGGCAGGAATGCCCTCGTTCACGAGGTCGAGCACACCCTTCTTGGCCAATGCAACAAGGCTCGCAGCCTGCTCGGGGTTAGTATCGAATGCAACCTGTATTGCAGCATACTCCTTGGGTTCATCCTCCATTATTGCAGCAACGCCTGCACCGTATGTACCACCCTCGCTCTCGCGCAAAGTCTCGGTAAACACCATATCCAAAATCTGCTTTGCTGCGTCGAGCATAACCTCGTCCTTGATGCTGTAAGGCACATCGGCCGAATAGAACTGGAACACTGTAGCCTTGGGAGTCTCCATAGGAACAGTGGGATGCTCAACAATATTGCCTTTTGCGAAATACTCTTTTCTGTCAATCCACTTCGAAGCCTTCTTGCCCTTATTTATCGAGCCTATATATTTCTCGACAAGAGGTTTTACAGACTCTACATCAACATTACCTATTATATATAGTGTAGCACCGTTGACTCCATCGAAGAGGCGGCGATATACACCCTCCAGAGTTGCGATGTTTGCAGCTGCGAGTGTCTCCATATTAATGATACCGCGACGGGGGTTGTTTGCATAGAGCGTACTCATCAGCATCTCCTGGAATTTGAAATTGGGCTGCGAGAGCAGGTTGGGCAATACAGCCTCGAGTTGTGTAATTCCAAGCTTGAACTCATCGTTGTCGAAACGGGGTGCCATATAATTGAGATAGATGAGCTGGAATGCAGTCTCAATATCCTTGGGGGTAGCCTCCATTGATACACCGTGGCGCAATGAACTTACATAGGGTGCACCGTGTACGTTCTTTCCGGCGAGCATTTTCTTCAATTGTGTACCCGAGAATGTAGAGAGTCCACGGTTCTGCAAGAAGAGTCCCCATACATTATCGTCGAGCGATGCAAGTTCGTCGTTCTCTACAAGCGAGAGTCCACCCTCCTCTACAAGGTCTATTATTACCTGGTCCTTCTTGTGCTCTGTAGGCAGTACCACCACATTCACTCCATTGGCAAGCTGCCAGGTGGTAGAACCGTGGATGCCACCCTTTACCTTCTTCGATTTTGCACCTTTGAGCAGAGCAGCATCGAGCAGGGGCTCGTTGTTCGACTCCTCAACAGGTGCAGCAATATCGGCATTCTTCACCTCGGCAAGAATGGCAAGGATAGCCTCGGATGTAGGCTGTACAAGTCCTTCACGCTCGGGAGCCTTCGAAATAATCACATTGTTTCTCTCACCTATAAGCTGTGGAAGCACCTGCTGGAAAACCGCTGCGGGCAACTGTCCCAGCAGTGCCTGTGTAAGCTGAAGTTCGGTTTCGGGTTCAAGATTATAATCGCCTGCAAAGAACTGGTCGAGAATGGGATACACAAGCTCGGCACTCTTGCGGCTGTCGGCTGCAGCCACTCTCTTCTCGAGTCGGCTTATGATTTTCTCTTTTGCACGCTCAACCTCACCCTCGGTAAAGCCGTAGCGTTTCATCTTCTCAACCTCGAGCATATATGCCTTGAATGCAGAAAGAGCCTCACCATCCTTGAACATCACACTACCCTGGACAGCATCACTCGACTCGCAGAGTCCGCCAACCATCAGCTGTCCCGAGAGGAAAGGTGCATCGCTCTTCGATGCCATATCCTCGAAACGCTCATCCATCACCATACCTATAATGCGGTATACAAGGTCCGAGACAAAGGCAGCATCAGTTGCACGAATCTCGCGGGGCATACGGGGTATCCTCCAAAGAACCTCAACTGTTGAATTAGTGGCCTCGGGGTCGGTGAGCACAGCTATCTGCGGTGTCCCATTGTCGGGGATGGGAATTACAGGCTTTACAGTGGGCTGCCCGGGAGCGGGAATCTCTCCGAATATTGCCTTTATCTTAGCCTCAATCTTATCTACATCAATATCACCTACTACTATCACAGCCTGCATATCGGGCTTGTACCAAGTGCGGTAGAAATTTGTAAGGCTCTCATACTTGAAGGTCTTTAGCTGCTCCTCACCACCAATCAATGTGCGGCGTGCCATCTGTGTGTCGCCAAAATAGTAGGGCAATGACTTTTCGAGCATACGCCACTCGGCATTTCGGCGGCTGCGACGCTCCTCGAGGATAACACCACGCTCTGCATCAATTTCCTCGGGTGCACAGGTCACATAGCACGAATAGTCACGCAGGACCATCAGACACGAGTCTATTATGCCGTCGCGTACAATGGGAATATTGTTGAGCATATAGCTTGTCTGCTCAAAACCTGTAGAAGCGTTGATGTTGCGTCCGAACTCGGCACCGATGCCCTGCAGATATTCAAGAATTCCTTTACCAGGGAAGTTCTTTGTTCCGTTGAAGCACATATGCTCAAGGAAATGTGCAAGACCATCCTGGTCGTCGGCCTCTTGGAAGGCACCGACATTTGTTGCCAGATAAAACTCGGCACGCTCGGCAGGCAGCGCATTATGACGGATGTAATAAGTTAGTCCGTTCTCAAGTTTGCCGACCTTAACAGCCGGGTCGCTCGGCAGCTGCATCTGTCCGAACATCGTAATTGCAACCAAAAGCGTTGCAAAAGTAAACAGTAATCTTTTCATAATTAGAATATTAAATGAATCTTATGTAATTTATATCAAAAGGGGCAGATACACAAATATCTTATATACGGCAAAATTAGTATAATAGACGATATAATGCTATTCTATTCAAAAAAATTAACACTAGATAGAGTGTAAAACAGTCGTCGACATATCAACAACCAAAAACAATCTGCCAACAGAACGAAAATTTGTGTTTTTTGCGTATATTGCGCCTACCAGCAGATATACTTAGGCACTCGCGGTGAAAAATATTCAAGTAAACTTTATATCTCTGGAAAAATCTAACGAATGAGGGAAAATAATGATGGCTGCACTGGTGTTCAATGACTTATGAAGACTTATGATGAAAGTCTCGCCGAAGCAAAAGTGCAAGAAAATGAAAGGTAATGAGGGCAGACGGTTTTCAAATCATTACCCGACAACAAGGCAAGTTTATAGGTCGTTGGAGTTTATTTCTACTCTCTGCCACATTTTGCATAACAATGTACAACTCGCTGATAACTAATTTTGTAACCAAAAAGAATTGGATTATGCGAAGTACATTTAAGGTGCTGTTCTA
>JAFYSC010000181.1 GCA_017546635.1 Bacteroidaceae bacterium
AAAACACAAAACTCAACTATGAAAACTTAAAAACAATAAAACACAGTCATATAGCAACAACTGTACAATATGCGAGGGCCATTGGAAAATCACTTGGAATGAGCCCTGATGAATTGCAAACAATGGAAATTGGGGCAGCATTGCACGATATTGGAAAAACATTGATTCCAGCAGAAATACTAAACAAGCAAGGTCAATTAACACCTGAAGAACGTAGAATTGTTAATTACCATTCAATTTTAGGCTATGAAATATTAAAATCCACAGGTAAAAATGTCAATGTTGCAGAAATTGCAAGAGATCATCATAACCCATTTTCAAAGAACAAATATGCACAAATCGTAAGAGCTGCAGATGTTTACTCAGCAATGACAGAAAAACGCTCATACAAAGAAGCTAAATCGCACGATGAAGCAATGAAAGTATTAAAAAGCATGAACATAAATCCTCAAATACTAGACGCATTAGAAAATGAATATGGCAAAAACAATCCTAAAAACCAAGAGACTTCAACTCTGCTTGCACCAGTTTAAAACTTGTTGTGAGAGTTTCATAATTGTTCATAGCTTCATTTAAATGTTGCTTGTATAAATCATTGTCACCAGCCTCTTTTTCTGTTGCCACTGCAACTGTTTCAATCCCGTCTTCTACTGCAGCCTGCTGCCCAACATTTTCTACAGCATCACCTGCAGGTTGAGCATTCCGGATATCCTCCTCTCCTGCACTCTCTGTACTATTGCCGGAATCCAGCTGCTCCTCGGCAACTGTTTCCTGCTCTGCCGCTTCTACAGCAAGGCCATCAGGCTGAGTGTCTCCGGACACCTCCTGCACTACTGCATCAACAGTATTTTTCTGCCCAACCGCGTCTGCCGTTTCTTCCGATGACGTTTCTTCATCATCGACATAATCATCGTCAACCTCAACAGGCTCGAACATAGCAAAAGGAGCATTCACTTTCTCTTTCAGGCTGTCGGCCGGAAGGAAAGATATCTTCTTGTGTCCTTTTATCTCGAATTTCTCGCCATTGTTCACATTGACACTGCTGCGGCTTGCAACATCCACCATCTTGAATGTTCCCAAGCCGTTTATCTTTACGATACCGTCTCTCTCGAGTCCTTCAATTATCACATCAAAGAAAGCCTTCGTAAAAGTATCGGCCTTTGAGACCGATATTTCACACAGTTTGGCAAGCAGAGCAGTAAGGTCCGATTGATTTAGTTTAGCATCCATAGTTCTATACTACTCTGTCTCTTTGAATTTATCCTTTATCTTGGCACTTGGACGGAAAGAGGGCACAATTTTAGGGGGCACAAGCATACGTTGTCCCGTCTTGGGGTTTACCGATATTCTCTCGCGACGCATCTTTGCCTCAAATCCTCCAAAGCCCGAAATGTTGACCAGGTCGCCATCCTTGAGACAATCGGAAATAATTGCCACGATACTTTCAGTCATAGAGGCAGTATCTGCAGGCGTAAACTTGCAGCGCTGCGATAGTTTGTTGATAAATTCCTTGTTGTTCATACGGCAACATACACTCTCTTATTTACAAACCTCGCCCATAAGGTCGAACTCTGTAGCATCGTTTATCTTTACATTATAGAATGTACCGATCTCAAGCTCTCCATCGGCAACAGGAATAAGTACCTCGGTATCAACATCGGGCGAGTCGAACTCTGTACGTCCGATATAATATTCACCCTCTACCCTGTCAATGATTGTCTTGTAGGTTGAGCCCACCTTGTCGTAGTTGAGTCTGGTAGATATCCTTTGCTGAATATCCATCAGTCTGTCGAGACGTTCCTGCTTCTTTTTCTTCGATACGTTGTCGCGATAATTCTCGGCAGCGTATGTGCCGTCCTCCTCGCTGTATGAGAATGCTCCCATACGGTCGAACTTTGCCCACTTCACAAACTCTACAAGCTCCTCAAAGTCCTTGTCGGTCTCTCCGGGGAAGCCAACCATCAGTGTGGTTCTCAGGCAGATACCCGGAACTTCGGCACGCATCTTCTCGACAAGCGCGTAAGTCTCCTCCTTTGTCACGCGGCGCAACATTTTCTTGAGGATTTTTGTGCTTACGTGCTGCAGGGCTATATCGAGGTATTTGCATACATTGTCCCTCTCGCGCATCACACGCAGCAGATCCATCGGGAAGTTCGACGGATAGGCATAGTGAAGGCGTATCCACTCCACCCCTTCTATATCCGAGATTTTCTCTACAAGTTCTGCTATGCTCTGTTTCTTGTACAGGTCGACACCATAGTATGTAAGCTCCTGCGCAATAATCTGGAACTCCTTCACACCCTTTGACACAAGGTAACGCACCTCATCGAGAATCTCCTCCATAGGACGCGAGATATGCTTTCCTGTTATTATAGGTATTGCACAGTATGCGCATCGGCGGTTGCAGCCTTCCGAAATTTTCAGGAACGCATAGTGCTGGGGCGTTGTCAGCACACGCTCGTTTGCGATGGTTGCAGTATACTGCTCCTTGAGGTCGGCAAGCAGTTCGTTCCAATTGAATTTTCCATAGATCTGGTCCACCTGCGATATTTCCTCCCTGAGCTCGTCCAG
>JAFYSC010000182.1 GCA_017546635.1 Bacteroidaceae bacterium
ATATAGTTGGTAAATGCATCGTAGGGAGAATCGTATATGCAACGCTCGGTGATGATACCGTTCTGCTTGGTTGTCATATAACGGAAGTTCTCTGCTGCCTGCAGATAATCCCAATCCTGCTTGAGCTTCTTGTCGTCAGAGAGGGCTACGCGCTCAGCAACGCTGTAGAGTTTCTCGAACGCCTCACGCTGCAAGCTGTTTCCGAGCCAAGATGTTGTATCGCGCTCCTCGTCCATCCACGATGTGGGATAGGGAACCTCGAGTGCACCGACTGACTTGTACTTCTTTGCAATCTCCGAAGGAGTAGAGAAAGAAATACCACGCTCCTTGGCTGCTGCGGGGATAGCCTTGAAGAAGTCGAGGATATTCGATGACAAGGGCTGTGCCATACCGAATGCCGAAAGGTTCATGAAGATGTTGATAACCTCCTCTTCCTGGGGAAGGGTTGCAATCCAATCAACATACTTGTCGGCAAAGAGGGGGTACTCGCTCCAGCTTGTGTTGGAGAAGCGGAGAGAGATATCGTCCGACAACTTATAGTCGCGGAGCAAGAGCTTCAGGCCCGATGCGTTTGCGCAGTTGTATACAAAGTGGGGGCTCTTCCAAGCGAGAATGTGCTTTGCACCCTCGGCGAGCATAGCCTTGAAGCCCATTGATGCTGCCATCTCGCCAATCTCGTCGGAGTATATGAGACCCGAGTTACGCAACACTGTGGGGCTCTGTCCGAAGAGCTCGTTTACCTTGCGCTGCATGCGCTCAACCTCCTCCTTGAAGGCTGCGGGCGATACGATTGATGAGAGACCGTGTGAATAGGGCTCGCAAAGGAACTCGCAGCAGCCTGTCTTTGAAAGCTCCTTGAGGAGCTCGATTACCTGAGGTGCATAAAGCTCGAGCATCTCAAGTCCTACACCAGAAGCCGAAAGTGCTACCTTGAACTCACCGTTGTTCTCTTTAATCATATCGAGCATTGTGGTGAGCGCGGGAATGTATGAATTCTCGGCGAGCTCGGCAACTGCGCTGGCATTTGCGTAGTCATCATAGTAGTAGTGGTCGCTACCAATATCGAAGAAACGATAGCGTTTCAACTGTCTTAGCTGATGAATCTCGAAATAGAAACAAATTGTCTTCATATCTTTTATTCTGTTTTATTTTTTTACTGAGCCATTACTTTTTCATACAAACCGCGTAGCTTGAGCGCGACATTCTCCCAGGTGATGTTGTCAACCTCGCGACGTCCCTCAACCTTCAGGTATTCATACAGTGAGTCATTGTTACAGATGGCGTAAATGGCATCCGCCATAGCGTTGATATCCCAATAGTCGGTCTTGATACATTTGTCGAGAATCTCGGCACAACCCGACTGCTTTGAAATGATAGTGGGAACGTCGCACTGCATTGCCTCGAGGGGCGAGATACCGAACGGCTCACTCACCGAAGGCATAATGTATACGTCACTTGCCTTGAGGCACTCGTATACCTGGCGTCCGCGCATAAAGCCGGGGAAGTGGAAACGGTCGGCTATTCCGCGCTGTGCAACGAGCTTTATCATATCGTTCATCATATCGCCGCTGCCGGCCATACAGAAACGGATGTTCTTTGTCTTCTTGAGCACCTGTGCGGCAGCCTCGACGAAATACTCGGGGCCTTTCTGCATTGTGATACGTCCGAGGAAGGTGACAACCTTCTCGTTGGGTATCTTCTTGGGCTCAATTGCCATAATGTCGGCCGACAGGGGTGTAACGGCATTGTGCAGTGTTGTTACCTTGTCGGGGTGCTGATGATACTTGTCGATAACGGTGCGACGGGTGAGCTCACTCACGCAGAAGATGTGGTCGGCGTGGTCCATACCGTTCTTTTCTATTGCATAGACGGTAGGATTCACATTACCACGGCTGCGGTCGAAGTCGGTTGCGTGTACGTGGATGACAAGCTTCTTGCCCGACACCTGCTTTGCGTGTATTCCGGCAGGGTAGGTGAGCCAGTCGTGAGAGTGGATGATGTCGAACTCCTCGGTACGTGCAACAACGCCCGCTATTATCGAGTAGTTGTTGATTTCTTCGTGCAGATTCTCGGGATAACCGCCAGCAAATTCCATACAACCAAGGTCGTTGGTGTTCATATAGCTGAAGTCTCCATATATATGGTCTCTGTAGCGGTAGTACTCATCGGGGCGGATAATTGCGCCTACACGAGACTCTACGTAGCTCGAGTCAACGTCCTTCCATACGATGGGCACACTGTTCATACCTACAATTCTAAGGAAGCTGTTGTCTTCGTCACCGTAAGGCTTGGGGATGCAGAATTTTATCTCAACATCGCCTTGGGGCACAAAACCTTTGGTAAGTCCGTAACTTGCAGTTCCAAGTCCACCGGAAATATGAGGGGGAAACTCCCAACCAAACATTAGTACTTTCATACGATTGCTATTTTTTGTTTCTTGGTACTAAGAGAATTCTTCCCTTAAGCTTCCAATTTAGATTCATACTGTTTAAGGATATGGCTTGTTCTTAGGATGCCTGCGACATTCATTGCAAATGCAACTGCTCCGCGTCCCTTGAAGGGCGGATTGCCGTCGAACACCTCGGGTATTGAACCTACGCAGTGCTGTACAATCTCGTCCTCGTAGCCAATCATCTGTCTCTCAACAAATGACAGACCGCTGGTCTTGTACATCTTCAGATAAGCCTCGTAATAGAATCCTCCCAACCAAGGCCATACTGTACCCTGATGGTAAGCGTAGTCGCGCTGTATCTGCGGACCTACATAGTTGGGGTTGTAGCCAACGCTCTTGGGAGAGAGTGAACGCAAACCGCGCGGTGTAAGAAGCTCACGGGTAACGATGTCGAGAATCTTCTTCTGCTGCTTGGTGCTGAGAGGAGTATGGTCGAGAGCCACAGCGAATATCATATTGGGACGTACGCTCCAATCGACGTAGTCACCGTCTACATAGTCGTAGAGGTAGCCGTGCTCATTGAGGAATACCTCGACAAATGCCTTGCCTGCAAGGGCAATGGGGCGTACGAGTGAGTTCTCGAGCTCCGAGTCACCCATAAGTACAGCCAACTCCTGTGTGAACTTGAGCGCGTTGTACCACAATGCGTTGATTTCTACTACATAACCTGTGCGGGGAACAACGGGACGTCCGTTGGCAGTAGAGTTCATCCAGGTAACAGCCTTGTCGTGGCCGTTTGTTGTCAACAGGCCGTTTGCTGTAAGCTGCAGGTTGATATGCTTGTTCGAGCGGATATAATCCATTATCTTTATTACGAGGTCGCCGTAAAGGTCGCGGCAAGCTTCTGCTCCACGCTCCTTGGCATACTGCTGTATAGCCCAAATAGCCCATAGAAGGACATCGGGATGCTCCATCTCGTATATCTTGCAAGCGCTGGGACGGTCGGCAATGAAATCCTCTATTGCAATGCGTGCTGTGCGCATTACCTGCTCATATTCGCCGGGCTTGCCCGATTCGGTGAGTGTAAGGCCGGGAAGAGAGACAAAGAGGTCGCGTGCACGGCATTTGAACCAGGGATAACCTGCAAGGATATATATGTGCTCGCCCTGCACGTTGAAGAACTGGTTGCCGGCGCACTCCATACAGTGCATGAAGTTGTCGCGGGGGATACGTATGTCCTCCTCGTGCTCGAATGCCGATTTCATTGTGCGGGTGCTGATAGGTGTGATACCTCCCGAGAATACGATGCTCTCGCCTACCTTCATCTTAACCTCGAAGTAGCCGGGAACAAAGAGGTCCTCGTTGAAGTCGTAGCCTCTCTCAAGCTCCTTTACATACTCAATGCCTCTGTACCAGTCGGGGCGATAAACGAACTCGTTCTTCTTGTTCAGCTGCATATAGAGGTCGGGATAGCCCGAGTACATGCACATGCTGATACCGTTCTCGACCTCTCTGTAGTCGCGGTTGGCAATGTTGTTCTCGTGAGTATACTCACGCACACTGCGGAATGCGAGGAAAGGACGCAGGCGCAAAGTAACCGCCGTATTTGCCTTCAGAAGGGTGTAACGGATAAGAATTCTGTTTTCGTGGTGCACAAAGGCCTTTTCTTTCTTTAACCACACTCCACCTACATTGTATATTGTAGTGGGGACACGCTCCCACGCGAACTCGCGAATGTACTTATTGCCTCGGGGACTGAAGTTATCGGCGTTGTACTTGTGAAGTCCCAGGTTGAACTCTGCACCGTGAAGAACCACAGTCTCATCGAGCGATGAAAGCAACACGTGATTCTCGTCGTCGAGTTGCGGTATTGGAACCACCAGCAAACCGTGATACTTACGGGTGTTACAGTCGACGATTGTCGAACAGTGGTAAGCGCCCGAACGGTTAGTCCTCAAAATCTCCTTTTG
Source organism: Bacteroidaceae bacterium (assembly GCA_017546635.1). Taxonomy (GTDB): domain Bacteria; phylum Bacteroidota; class Bacteroidia; order Bacteroidales; family Bacteroidaceae; genus HGM04593. The sequence goes on from JAFYSC010000182.1 coordinate 4,363, forward strand.
CAACGACTCTTCTAAGTTCGTCATTAGCGTTTTTTCGAATCGCAAATAACTCATCTCGTATAATTTATGTATGATAAATAAATATTTAGCCTTTATGCAAACTTACCTGCCACTCTTTTGCAAAGCGGCAGTAAGTTAAAAAACCTACAGGTTTTATTCATTTTCAAATGTAGGCATTTAAAATATCAAATACAAAAAAGAGAGAAGTTTTTTTAAAAAAAATATAAAAAACACCATTTTTTCAGTCCCTGAAGAGCGAGAGGGTTATTTTATAGCCTACACTGTGGAACTTGTGGTTCTTGCTGCTTACGAAAAAACCGACGTCAGCATACGGGGTGTCAACTCCGTAACCGAATTCTATATAAGGTGTCAGATGCGACATAAAAAGCACATTGGCATATATACGTTCATTCTTTATGATACGGGCCTTTGGCATGAGCCTTTGCAGGATGAAGAACGGGGATTCGTATGTGGCGTGTGCCCTGAAATACTTTTTTGCAGCGTTGTACCACTCCGAGTCGAGCAGTTGGAATACTCCGCCCAACTCATCGCTGCGTTCAACGGGAAGATTGTTCTCGCGCAAAAAAGCGTAGTCGGCAAAGTAGACATCGTTGGTGTGGAAATAGCCTCCGCCGCCCACGCGCAGATAGAGATGCGCATCGCCGTTCATTGGCATATTGTACTGCACGTCGGCTTCGGCACGGGTGTAGGCTCCGTCGGAGCCGAAAATCTTGCTGATACCTTGTTCTACATCCAGCGAGAAGCGGGGCATCCTGGAGCCGATGTTTATCTTGCGTCCCTCCTTTATGTAATAATACATTCCGGGTTGCCAGGTGACACAGAGGTGGGGTGCCAACTGTCGGTAGACGCTTTTCAGCGACGACTCGTCGGCTCCTGTCGGCATACGTCCTACAATGCTTCTGCGGTGGAACTTTGTTCCAACAGACAATTCAAGTCCGTTGAGGAGTTCGCGCCTTACTGTTGCGTTGATATACAGATGCTTGAAGTAGTGTATGTCCCATTTGTCAAAGGCAAGCGAGTCTGTTGCCGAATTTTCTATTCTGTCGAGTACTATGCTGCTGAAGGTGCGGTTGCCCGAACCTATGTCGATGCTTGCAGTTCCCATATGCAGCGGGTCGAACAGAAAGCGGGTGTCTACATCCCAATAGAATGCACCTTGCTTGAAATTGTATCCTCCTATGGGGGTGAAAGAGAACTCCCGCCCTTTGCTCATCGAGTTCATCAGGTGGAGTTTCATCTTGTACGACAGGCCACGGCTCGAGCTGTACGACAGGTAGGAGGGATTTATGATGGGGGTCATCCTGATGTTGCTGCCGCCCCATTCAAATGAGTGGGCGCTGACCATTCCGTCGCCAATTGTCCATAGAATATCATCTTCGTCCGATTTGCTTTTTCCTGCTTCCGACAGCTCTTTTTGCACGTAGAGCATCGAGTCGGACAGTGTTAATGGCAACGGACGGTGCTCTGCCACAAACAGCGCTGCATCATCGGCTTTCAGCGTTACGAAATTTGTGTCCACAGCTGTGCTGAGATTGTACTTCTCTTTCCGTTTATGTGCAGGCTGCATCGGATAGACGGCATAATAGGAGTAGATGGCATCGGTGTTTATAACGAGCCTGTTTCCCGCAAAATCATATTGCAGGCAAAGCTGTACGCTTTGCAACAGGTTCTTGTATTCACTGCCCATTCGGTACTCCGCACAGAAACTGCACTCCTCATCGCTCCCCTCCATATATAAGGAAGAGACATTGCAGTCGGCATCCAGAATGAGCCATCCTCTTTTGAACAGTTTGACATTGTCGAAACGTTGGGTGAAATTTATCTTGCAAAATCCCTCGCCGGTATACGACGTGTCCGTAGAGAACTCATAGTATGTGCTGTTCGAACGGTGGATGGGCGAGAGAAAGCCTTGCCGCATAATTTTCTTCTGGAACAGTGCCGGTGCAATGAATCCAGTGACAATATCCATCTCTCCGTTGCTGCGTCTGTGCGATGTGAGCAGGGCCTTACGTTTCAATGCCGGCAAGGAATGCTCCATGATGCGTATGTCGTAGAACATTTCCGAGAGATAGCGCCTCTCGTCCTTGTCGAACCGTGTGAGGGTAGGGATAAAGTCGAGGCCGATGTTTCTCTTCTCTATCTCTACGGCTTGTTTTACGTACAGGCTTGCGGTGCAGTCGCCAATAGAGAAATCACCTCTTTCTATTTTTTCGTACAACCGTTGTAACAAAGCTCCGCTATTTGCAGTACCCTTCAAAGGAGCTGCAAATAACAGCAGCAAGGTAAACAGCAATGCTGCTTTATGTGTATTAAAGGCGGAGCGTTCCATTTGTATTCTACATATATGAGGTGTATGTTCCAACGGGTAAAAAGACTGCATCGGACAATGAATCCCGACGCAGTCTTTTCTATAGTGCTTGTACGGTGTCTTTATTTTACAGCCTCCCTGATGCGCAAGAGCTTGTCGAGCAATCCCTCGAGGAGGTCGAGGCGCAACATGTTCGCACCGTCGCTCTTTGCTTCGGCGGGGTTCTCGTGTGTCTCGATGAATATTCCATCGGCACCGACTGCAATGGCTGCCTTTGCGATGGTCTCTATCATTTCGGGCATTCCTCCTGTCACTCCTGCGGTCTGGTTGGGCTGCTGCAGAGAGTGTGTGATGTCCATTATCACAGGATAGCCGAACTTGCGCATCTGCGGAATACCTCTGAAATCAACTACAAGGTCCTGATAGCCGAATGTGGTACCGCGTTCTGTCAGCATCACACGTCCTTCGCCTCCCTCGGCAACAACTTTCTGTGCCGCGAATTTCATTGCTTCGGGCGAGAGGAACTGTCCTTTCTTGATGTTTACAATGCGCCCTGTCTTTGCTGCAGCTGCCAAAAGGTCGCTTTGGCGGCAAAGGAAGGCTGGTATCTGAAGAATGTCGACATATTCGGCTGCCATTTCGGCCTCCTCGGCCGAGTGGATGTCGGTTACCACGGGGATATTGAATGTATCACGTACTCTGCGTAATATGCGCAATGCCTCCTCGTCGCCAATGCCGGTAAAAGAGTCAATGCGCGAACGGTTGGCTTTACGGTAAGAGCCCTTGAAAACATAGGGGATACCTCTGTCGCGGGTCATAACTACAATTTTCTCGGCTATTCTCATTGCCATCTCCTCGCCCTCAATGACGCAAGGTCCTGCGAGCATAAAGAATTTGTCTGTCGAAGTGAGTTCTCTGATTGTCATATGCTATTGTTTTTTTTGTTTCTTGCCTGGTATTATAAAATTGAATGCTTCGGGTATGATGGCTACCTGCATCGGGTAGGTCGGGTTGAACGGTCGGCCGTCTATGGCGGCGTGTGCATTGCCCACCGACTCAATGGCAATCTCGTTGGTGCGGAAAGGCACCATCAGCGAATAGTTCATTATCCTGCGTCTCCACACCATATAAAGTCCTTGCAGAACGCCCATAAAACGTGGCATTCTCATTGCCGAGACATCGAGCATCCCATTGTATGGCACTGCGCTCGGTGTCATTCCATAGCCCCGTGAATTTCCTATGCTCATCATCATAAAGCGCTGTTCCACTGTCTGGTTGTTCAGACGGAACTTCATCATATAGTTCTGACGATGGAACAGAAGGTGGAAAAGCGATGTCAGCATATTTGTTGCCGATGCAAAAAGAAATCTCTTGCGGTTGGCAATCTCTACAAAATGGGCGGTAAGGCCTATGTTCACCACATTCAGGAAGTAGCGGCATTGCTCAGTGCCGTCGGCATTGTATCTGCAGCATCCGACATCGACCTTGCGTGTACGGTGTGCCATTATGCAATCAATTGCACCTTTATAGTCATCGCAGTCCAATCCCCAGTAACGTGCAAAGTCGTTTGCTATGCCGTTGGGGATTATTCCGAACGATACCTTGTCTTTATTGTCCGATGCCATTATTCCGTTGATGGCATCCTGCAGTGCACCGTCGCCACCGACAAGCACGATAGTCTCGTATCCGTTGTCGGCAAGCACGCGCGAAAGACGTTCTATGGAGGAGTAATTCTCCGACTGTATGAAGTCGTACTCCACTCCTTTGCCTTTCAGGTATTCACGTATCTCACCCCATCGTTTCATAGGTTTGAGAACACCTGCTTTTGGGCAGTATATTATACCCCAACGATGCCTGTTGTCATTCCTCGCCTTTATCATACAACCACTCCTTTATTATTCCAACCTGTTCTTCTGTCGCAAGCGATGCATCAATCCAATTTATCTTCACTCCACGTCGCTCCATTCCACGGAACCAGGTCATCTGCCTTTTGGCAAACTGATGTATTGCAATTTCGAGACCGCGCACCATATCCTCGTATGTCATTGCTCCGGTCACATACAGTGTCACATATTTATACTCAAGTCCGTAGTATATCAATTGCTCCGCACTTATGCCCGATGCGAGCAGTGCCTCCACTTCGGCTACAAGTCCTTCCTCAAGTCTGGCGTGCAGTCGGCGGCTTATCCTCTCGCGCCTTATCTCGCGGTCGACATCGATACCTACTGCAAGTGTCTCTATGTGCGGGAAGGCACGTTCTTCCATAGAACGTGAAGCGTAATACTCTTCAATTTCGATGGCTCTGACAGCGCGTTTTACAGTATCTACATCGGTGCTGTTATGCAATTTCTTATATGACGAGAGTATAGAAGTAAGCTCCCCGAGCGATTTTTTCTCCAGTTCGGCACGCAACGTGGGGTTCTCGGGTACAGGCAGCAGCTTGTACTCCCTGAGGACCGACTCTACATACATACCGCTGCCGCCGCAAAGTACGGGCATACGGCCGCGTGACTTGACATCGTCGTATGCCGAGAGGAAATCGCGCTGGAATTCAAATACATTGTACTTGTCGCCTGCATCGACAATATCCACAAGGTGCACCGGCACCTTTATGCTGCCGCGCTCATATTCGGCAAGGTCCTTTCCTGTGCCTATATCCATTCCACGGTACACCTGGCGGCTGTCGGCACTTATCACCTCGCCGTCGAGTGCAAGGGCAAGCTCCACGGCAAGTGAGGTCTTTCCGCAAGCAGTAGGGCCGACCACTGCCAGCATATTGTATCTTGTTTCTATGGGTGCAGGCATATCTTATATGCTGTATTGTTGTAACTTGTTCATAGTTTACTGCAAATATAGTGTAAGGCAACCGAAAAACAAAATCTGGTATGTTCGATTTTGTCTTCAGCCCCTATCATACTACAAATGTACAACAAAAATGAGGTCAACGATGAAAAAAATAATTTTTTCCTATTATATGACGTGGTGTTATTGAAAGTAAACGCAAAGAACGTAGCATTGTTTACAATAAACAATCATTAACTTAAAAAAGTAAAAATAGCAGTTTGCCTGATACTTTGTTCTCTTAAAGAGAATTATATTTGCACTATATTTTTAAGCTAACTGTATAATTGACAGAAAACCGGAAGTTATGTACGAGAAACTGCTCAGGTTGCCATATTTTCAAGGGATGGGAAAAAAAGAGCTCACAGCCATTCTGGACAAGGTGAAGCTCGATTTTACACGCCACAAGGATAATGAAGTTGTGTTGACGCAGGGTGTGAAATGTGACAAGTTCGTTATTCTTATACAAGGGACATTGAGGGCCGAGCATATCTCGAATGACGGTACGTATAAGCTTTCCGAGGAGATTGAGGCACCCTATGCGATAGAGCCCTATTCGCTGTTCGGTTCAGAGCCTAATTTCAAGAGGAACTACTTTTCGGCGGGCGAGAGCAGTATGCTCTCTATTGACAAAAGCTTCTTTTACAGCGATTTCCTGAAGCAGAATATTTTTACAATGAATCTGCTCAATCTGATAAGCCGCAGGGAGCAGTTGCAGAGCAGGCTCTCGTGGTTGGATACACCGGTGACCATCGAGGGGCTGATAACACGCTTCATGGCCGTGCGTTGCAAGAACCTCTGTGGAAAGAAGATACTGTCCATCAAGATGGAACAGCTTGCAGCACAGCTCAGGGAGACACGGATAAACGTTTCGCGTGCCCTGAATGATATGCAGGATAGGGGACTTGTAAAGCTTAGCCGAGGTGAAATCCTAATTCCTGAATTCGAGATGCTGGTAGCCGAAACGTGGAATATATAGTACCGGTAGTAATCTGCTGTATGATCCTATCAGCAAGGGAATAAAGCGTCTGCAAATTTAAAATATTTCCTGTTTTGTTGTTCTATGTGCACAAATGTTTGTTAACTTTGCATCCCGAAAGCCATTGTTATGGTGAAAATGTTGTTTAATTGATTGAAAATGAAAGTAATATCTACTATAGCAGAGTTGCGCAAAGTGCTGGATGAACATCGTGCTGCAGGCAAAACAATAGGACTGGTACCTACAATGGGTGCGCTTCATAACGGACACGCGTCATTGGTTGAGCGTTCTGTTGCCGACAATGATATAACCGTAGTGAGCATATTTGTAAATCCTACCCAATTCAACGACAAGAACGATTTGAGGAACTATCCCCGTGACCTGAAGGCCGATTGTGCCTTGCTCGACAAGGTTGGTGCCGATATTGCGTTTGCTCCCGAGGTCGAGGAGATGTATCCCGAGCCCGACACGCGTGTCTTTAGCTTTGCACCTCTCGACGAGGTTATGGAAGGTCCTTTCCGTCCCGGACATTTTAACGGAGTTGCCCAGATTGTGAGCAAACTGTTCTATGCAGTCGAGCCTCATAGGGCATATTTTGGTGAGAAGGATTTCCAGCAACTGGCAATTATACGCGAGATGGTGCGCCAGCTCTCTTTGAGCCTCGAGATTGTAGGTTGTCCTATAGTGCGCGAGCAGGACGGTCTTGCAATGAGCAGCCGTAATATGCTGCTCACAGCCGAGGAGCGTGAGCGTGCAGTCAAAATTTCGCAGACTCTGTTCAAGAGCCTTGAGATTGCCGTTAACAATTCGCTTGCCTATACAAAGGCGTATGTCGAGGATGCTATGAATTCGACAGAAGGCTTCAGGCTCGAGTATTATCAGATAGTAGACGGAAACACCCTTCAGCCAATCGAAAATTGGGAGGATAGCAGTTATATCGTAGGTTGTATTGCACTTTTCTGCGGAAATATACGCCTCATAGACAATATTAAATATAAGGAGGAAAAATAATGTTTCTACATATTCTAAAATCCAAATTGCATTGCGTAACGGTAACCGAAGCCAATCTTGATTATATGGGCAGCATCACAATTGACGAGGATTTGATGGATGCTGTGGGTATTGTAGAGGATGAGCAGGTACACGTTGTAAACAACAATAACGGAGAGCGTATTGTTACTTATGTAATAAAAGGTGAGCGCGGTTCGGGCGTAATATGCCTGAACGGGGCTGCTGCGCATAAATTCGCTCCCGGTGATGTGGCAATAATAATGGCATATGCAACGATGTCCCCCGAGGAGGCGGCAACTTTCAAGCCTAAGGTGGTTATACCTGCCAAGGGTACAAACAGACTGTTGTAAGTTATACTTGATTAGTATATTGGACTAATAATAAAATTCGCGGGCCCTTCCATTTGTGAAAGGCCCGCGAAAAATCTATAATCCTACGGTCTCTTACTTTATGTAAATCTTTTTACCGTTCTTTATGTATATGCCGCCCTTAGTGGGGTTGAGTACCTTGCGGCCCATAAGGTCGTAGATGGAATTGTCGCCAGTGTTGTACTCTGTATCGGTGATGCACTCAATGGATGTTGTCTCGCCGTTTGCCTCGATATACTCGGTGTTGTCAACTTCCAATGTGAAGCTCTCTATTGTCATACACAGCTTGTCGTTCATATTCACAAGCAAGCCCAGTGAAACCTCGGTCTCCTCGTAAAGCATAAACTCAATCATATTGCTGTTGCCTGAGCCTTTCTCCTTCATTGCGGTATATGCAATGCTGCTCTCAACGTCGGCAGTGTTGGGGAGTCCCTTGCCCTCGGCTGCTACAACGTAGCTGTTGCCGCACTGGCCTTCCCAGGTGCTGCTGTACTTGGCTGTGAACTTGTAGTTGCCGGCGGGTAGTGTCACTGTCTGGTATGTCTTGTGGTCCTTGAGCGTGCTGAAACCATCCCAAATTGTGGTGAAGGTCATACAGTATGACTTCTGGATGTCGACGTGTGCACCTGTAGTGATGTTGCCTTGTGTTACGGTGTTCTCCAGTGTCCAGTCGTTGATTGCAAAGAATCGGTTGCTTACTGTGGGGTTTACCTGCTTGTTGTAGTCGTGCTTGAACGAGAAGCGGTAGTTCCTGAGGTAGCTGTCAGTAACGTCACCGCTTGCCGATGCTGCAGGGCTCAGGCAGAACACACCTCTTGAGAGTCCCCACGCGTCGCCGTCGGGGCCGAATCCGCTGCGTACTCCGCTGTTGCCGTTGCCGCTGCGGTCTATCACATCGCCGCCGCTCTGGTTAAAGTCGTAGTAGAGTGCAAGGGTGCTCTCGGTCTCGGGGTTCTCCAGCGGGCTGTTGCATACAGCCTTTATCTCGTCGGCTGTGAGTGCCTTGGTCCACACGCGAAGCTCGTCAATCTGTCCGTTCATCTTGGCGTTGTCGTTGCCAATGGCAAATTTGTTGAGCTTGGGGATATATGCATTGTACGATATGTAGCTTGTAGAGTAGTACTCGCCATCGCGGTAGAAGTCGGCAAAGCCGTCGCTCAGGATGGCGGTGTAGTGGTGCCACTCATTGGGTATCACGTAGTTCTGTATGCTCTTGCCTACGTAGTTGTTGCACGATAGCTGCATAATTCCCTGTGCGTTGGTTGTGAGCAGGAATGTTGATGAGGCATCACCAATGCCCAGGCAGTTGTCCTTTAGCTCCGAGGGATTCATCCACCATTCTACGGTGAGGTTCACGGTGGGGGTGGTGATGTTGCTTGCGCTTGCCGTTACCTTGGCGTTGTCACGTCCGGTGAAGCTCAGTCCGTTCTTGCTGTCGGCGTTGCATACGATGAGCGCACGCTCTCTTGTGGTGCTGCTGATACCTGCATCGTTCAGTACTTTGAGTGTAACGTCGTACACTCCGCACTGTGTGGGGGTGAGGCTTGTGTGCTGACCGTTGATGATATACTTCTTGTTGGGGTTCTCCACTGTCCACTCCCACTCAACGGGGTTGTATTTCGATACATCTTTGAGGAATGTTTTTTCGCCCTTGACAATAACTGCGGGGCTCACCTCGAACGAAGCCTTGGGTGCCGACTCCAGTACCTCCACCTCGATGCTTGATGTTGCCGACTGTGTTCCGCCGGGCGATGTTACCTTGAGTGTTATGGTGTGTGTGCCGGCCTCCTTGAATATTGCATAGCCGTGGAGTCCTGTGAGCTTCTCCTCCTCGGCACCGGGGATTGTCCATTCGTACGACTGTCCGAACGAGGGATTCTCTACGATGAACGATACCTTGTCGCCCAGAATTATGGGGTTCTTGCTTGCTCGGAATGTTGCGTCAATAGCCTTCTCGGGCTTTACGTTTACCGTAAGTTCATCGGTGTGGGTGTTGCCCTTGCTGTCCTGTGCAAGAACGGTAACCTTATGCTCACCCGCAGTCTTGAATGTTGCTGTGGGCGATTTTATCACAAGATCCTTGATACCTGCATCCTCGGCATTCCAGGTGAGTTTTGTGACAGCATCGCTATATACAGCCGACAGAGTGACGGGTGTTCCCACATATACATCGCCTACGGGGTTGATTTTTGCCGATACTGCCACATTGCTTCTCTCAAGGCTTATGTCGCTGCTCTGGCTCTTATAGTTGCTGTTGAGAATCTCGGCGTGGTTACCGCTGATATACTCGCGCAACATCTTCTTGCCGTCAACTGTTATAAGGTCGCCCTTGTAGTAGGCAATGAGGCCTTCGGGAAGTATGGTACCTGCAAACTGTGCATTGTATGAATTCTTTATTTCCGTTGCGGTGCGTGCCTTGTTCCATATACGTATCTCGTCGAGCTGAGCATCGGTATATGCGTTGTTGTATGAACCTACGTCGGCGGTAAACACAAGGTTGCCGAATCCTCCAATGCCGCTGTATGACGATGATACGCAGCTGCCTCTCTGTACGCCGTTCACGTATGCAGTCATTCTGTTTCCGTCAACCACAAGTGCAATGTGCGACCATTGGCCCACCTTCATTGCTCCGCCGGTTGTCTCCAGGCGGTTGCTTGTGTCCCATCCCGCTGTGAAGCTGCCGTTTGAGTCGCCGTGCATCATGAATGTGCCCCATCCGGGACCTGCGCTCTGGTTCCAGCTTACAAGTGAGTTTGCATTGATGTAGAACTCAATTGTTGCCTGGTTGTATGTGATGTCGAATACTCTGGGTATGCTTATACCCGACTTCTGCAGGTTGAGTGCAATATTGTCATACTCCTGGTCTATGGCTGTAGATACGCTCTTCTTCTGGCTCTCTACATCACCCTCGTACACTGCCGATACGCTGAATGAACCGTTGTAGTTTATG
>JAFYSC010000183.1 GCA_017546635.1 Bacteroidaceae bacterium
GAGCGACATTCGCCGCAACGAAGCGTGATGCTATGGAGGCCTTTTGCCCAGCTCAAATGGAAACCTGTAAAAGGTGGTGAGATAAGCATCAACTATTCGGGTGATGTGGATATAAGCGAGTTGAGCGAGAAGATACCGTTTACTGATACAAGCAATGAGACAGAAACTGTAATAAACAACAACAATCTGCGTAACGGTTGGAGGAACAACTTTGGATTGAGGGGCAACTACTTTGGCGACAAACGTGGCGACTCCTACAGTATGTATGCCAATTTCGGATTCATAGACAACGACTGCGCAAGCACAATGCTCGTAGACCCCGCAACAGGCAAGACAACACTCTCTATGGTTAACGTAGACGGCAACTACAATTACAATGTAGGCTTCAATACACAGCAGCCGCTTGACTCGGCAAGACACTGGACGCTAACCGTAAACACTTCGTTACGTTCGGCCCGAAGCAAAAGCTATACAGGAAACAGCAGCAAGGGTATGGGGCTGTCGGTGATGCACAGCTACAATCCGCACGCGGGTATGTGGCTCAAATGGCGCAAGGATATCTGGAGTATCGTACTTTCGGGCGCATACACGGGCGACATTGTGCGCTACGACAATTCGTCGGGCTATAACCAGACGGGAAGCACATTTGAGTGGAATCTGCAGCCTATGGTGGAGCTTCCTTTCGGAATGAAGATAAGCGGTTCGTTCGGACTGTACGGACGGCGCGGCTACGGCGGGGACATTATGAACCACGACCAGTGGCTGTGGAATATGACAATCTCGCAATCGCTGCTCAAGAACAAGGCGCTCACCATACAGCTCGACGCGGTTGACATTCTCGGTCAGCGTACATCGGAGAATACACACATAAGCAATATCTCACGAATGTACAGCAGCAGCAAAAGTTATCTTAGCTATGTGATGCTGAGCGCTGTGTACCGTTTTGATATTGGCAGGAAATAATTTAATTTTCACTCGCTTGTCACTTTTCCAAAATAATAGACCTTTATTAGCACAAAATGCATTATCTTTGCAAAAAATTACGAGAAAGAGGGTAGTGGCAGCCCCTGCAACGGCTCTATTTTGTAATTTACTGCATTGATAATAAAAAAGTTAAACTAATTATAGACTATGAAAAGAGACAACTCTGTTTTTCAGCTCATCGAGATGGAGCAGCGCCGTCAGCTCAAAGGTATCGAGCTTATCGCGTCAGAGAATTTTGTAAGTAACGAGGTTATGCACGCTATGGGCTCAATCCTCACCAACAAATATGCCGAGGGTTATCCCGGCAAGCGCTATTATGGCGGTTGCGAGGTTGTAGACCTTGTAGAAGACCTTGCACGCACACGCCTTAAGGAGCTTTATGGCGCTGAGTGGGTAAACGTACAGCCTCACTCGGGTGCTCAGGCAAATGCTGCTGTGTTCCTTGCAGTGCTCAACCCCGGCGACAAGTTTATGGGTCTGAACCTTGCTCACGGCGGTCACCTTTCACACGGTTCGGCAGTAAACACATCGGGTCTTATCTATACTCCCGTTGAGTACAACCTCAACCCCGAAACAGGCCGAGTAGACTACGACCAGATGGAGGAGATTGCACACCGCGAGCAGCCCAAGCTCATCATCGGTGGTGGCTCGGCTTACTCACGTGAGTGGGACTACAAGCGTATGCGCGAAATTGCCGACAGCGTAGGCGCATTGCTTATGGTGGATATGGCACACCCCGCAGGACTCATCGCAGCAGGTTTGCTCGACAATCCTCTCAAATATGCCCACATCGTTACCTCTACAACACACAAGACATTGCGTGGTCCTCGTGGCGGTATCATCCTTATGGGTAAGGATTTCCCCAATCCCTGGGGCAAGACAACTCCCAAGGGCGAGGTTAAGATGATGTCGGCTCTCCTTGACAGCGCAGTATTCCCCGGCATCCAGGGTGGTCCTCTGGAGCACGTTATTGCAGCCAAGGCTGTAGCATTCGGCGAGGCTCTCCAGCCCGAGTTCAAGGAGTACCAGGCTCAGGTAAAGCTCAACGCAGCAACTCTTGCAAACGAGCTCATTGCTCGTGGCTTCGGCATTGTATCGGGCGGTACCGACAACCACTCAATGCTTGTTGACCTCCGCAGCAAATATCCCGACCTTACAGGTAAGCTTGCTGAGCGTGCCCTTGTAGCAGCAGACATCACTGCAAACAAGAATATGGTTCCCTTCGATACACGCAGCGCATTCTTGACATCGGGTATCCGTTTGGGTACACCCGCAATCACAACCCGTGGCGTAAAAGAGACACTTATGCCTTTTGTAGCCGAGATGATTGAGACAGTTCTTAATGCTCCCGAGGACGAGAAGGTAATTGCAGCAGTTCGCCGTCAGGTTAACGAGACAATGGCCGAGTATCCTCTTTTTGCATACTAATAAAGGATAAGGTATTATTAGATAAAGTGGACGAGCATAAATTGCCGTCCACTTTTTACGTATTTCATTGCAACGAATGGAGAGAAGAGAATTTCGCAAAAGCTATTAAACATAATATTGATTATAATTCAAAAGTGGTTTTACCAAGAGGGTAGCTGTATTCCAAAAAAAAAGACAAAAAAGGTTGGTCGAAAAAACACCCAAATAACAAGTAACTGACAATATTTTTGTACATTTGCAAAAAATGTGTCTATTAGCACTTTCTAAGCAAAGAGAAACCGGCTAATTGATAGAAACAGCATTATGAAAGCGAAAAAATATTAATCGTATTACTTGCCATACTCGCAGTCTTTGAACATCTAAGATGGATATTGGCAATATGTCTGGTATTATTTTAAGAAAGCATCCATAATGTCTATAACTAGAATTCAATAACAAAAACAAAAGATACAATCAAATATGCCAAACTTATCGGAACGCGCCGTGCTGATGCCTTCGTCGCCAATCAGGAAACTGGCTCCGTTTGCAAATGCAGCTAAAGAACGCGGAATACACGTATATCACTTGAACATCGGACAGCCCGACCTTGAATCGCCAGAGGTTGCCATTGAAGCAATCAGAAACATCGACCGCAAGATACTAGAATATTCTCCGAGCGACGGCTTCCTGTCGTTGCGCGAGAAACTTGTGGGATATTATGACCAATACCAGATAAAACTCAAAGCCGACGATATTATCGTAACCACCGGCGGTTCCGAGGCTGTGCTCTTTGCATTTATGTCGTGCCTTAACCCGGGTGACGAAATTATCGTGCCCGAGCCTGCATACGCCAACTATATGGCTTTTGCAATTTCGGCCGGTGCAGTAATACGACCGATACGTTCAACAATTGAGGAGTCATTTGCATTGCCTCCTATGGAGCGTTTCGAGGAGCTTATAAATGAGCGCACACGCGGTATCCTCATCTGTAACCCCAACAACCCTACAGGCTACCTGTACACAAGAACGGAGATGAACCGCATACGCGACCTTGTAAAGAAACACGACCTGTTCCTGTTCTCCGACGAGGTTTACCGCGAATTCATATACACCGGCTCGCCTTACATTTCGGCTTGCCACCTCGAGGGAATTGAGGAGAACGTTGTACTAATTGACTCTGTATCAAAGAGATACTCTGAGTGCGGAATAAGAATTGGTGCACTCATCACAAAGAACAAGATTCTGCGTCAGGCGGTTATGAAATTCTGTCAGGCGCGTCTGAGCCCTCCCCTCTTGGGACAGATTGCAGCCGAGGCATCGCTCGACGCTCCCCGCTCGTATGCAATAAACACATACGAAAAATACATAGAGCGCCGCAACTGCCTCATTGACGAGCTGAATAAATTGCCGGGCGTTTACTCGCCTATCCCGATGGGTGCTTTCTACACTGTTGCACGCCTGCCCATTGACGACAGTGACAAATTCTGCGAATGGTGTCTGTCGGAATTCGACTATGAGGGCGAGACTATTATGATGGCACCTGCATCGGGTTTCTACTCCGAGGCCGGATATGGCAAGAATGAGGTACGTATTGCCTATGCCCTCGACAAGGCCGACCTTAAACGCGCTGTATTCATCTTGGGTAAGGCACTCGAACAGTATCCCGGAAGAACAATATAATTCCTTATTGTTGAATGTATATCTCCTGTGCAGATAATTAGTTGGTGAAAAATCATTAAGTAAAAACAGACAATAGTATTCATAATTCTATTGTCTGTTTTTACAGAAAACGATATAGCTGTTGGATCGCGTCTTATTGATGCTCAATAGAAAACAAGCAAAGCGCTGCAAGCGCGAAATTATAAAGCGTAGTCAGTGAGGGCTACGGAAATAACACTACAAACAAAAGGCCGCCCGTTTTGGCGGCCTTTTGTTATATTTACAGGTAGAGTTTGGTTACTCTTTGGGAAGGAGCTTCTCAATTTCGTTGAGTTCAGCCTCCATATTCAAGTTGTAGTAGCACTGATACAAACCGTTCAACCAGATGTTTGTTCTCTCGGGAGCAATCTGGCGGAGCTTCTCATAAAGGGGAAGTGCCTCTTTGAAGTAAGCATCGAGTATTTCCTTGTCCTTCTTCAGCTTAGCCCTGTCTGTAACTTTTACCGATGCCTGCTCGTTGCTGTAAGCCTGAGCCTGCTGGATGTAGCAGAGTGCAAGGTTGCCAAGTGCATTCTCGTAGTTGGGGTCAATCTCCAATGTCTTCTTGTACCATACGATAGCTTCGTCCTGGTTGTCAGACTGCTGTGCGATATAACCCTTAACGTATACGAACAAGGGGTTCTGGGGATCCTTTGCAATCATATCATCGGCATACTGGATAAGCTCATCGCGCTTGTTGTTGTTGTCGTAGTACTGGATGAGGTTCTGATAGAAGTACACGTTTGTGGGGAACATTATAGAGCACTCCTTGAGAGTGTTTATCCAAGCTACAGTATCACCGAGGTTAAGAAGAGCGTCGGCCTTGAACTGATAAGCAGACTCTGCATTCTCGGGATCCAATACAGCTGTATCGATGTGTGCCAACACCATATTGTAGTTCTCTGAACGCATACCGCAGAGTGAAGCATAGTAGGCAGCAACCTTGTTGAAGTCGTTCTGGTCAAGACCGAACTCGGCAAGGCAAGGATAGCTTGCAGCCTTGATGAATGTGTCGAACTGGTTGAATGCAGCTGTGAAGTCACCCTCGTTGTAGAAGTATGCACCACCGTTGAAGAGGTTGTTGCGGTTCTCATAGAGAATCTTCTTAATCTGCTCGCTGTACTTGGGCTTTACCTTACCCTTGGCATCGGGAGCGTTGTCGAGCTCGTAGCAACGGGAAAGGTCCTGGAAAATCTCATAGCAATATGTATAGAGAACTTTCTCATTGAATGACTGGCCCTCCTGCTGCTTTACCTGCTCCTGCTGCATAACACCAATCTTGGCTGCCGCAACAGTGTACCAGAGATAAGGCTCGTTCACTACAAGGTGTGCGTGCTCGCCCTGAAGTGCGGGACTGAGCATAGTGAGTGCACCTGAGGGATTGTCGAGGATTTGCGCCTCGGCATCAGAGATAAGGTTCATAAGAGCCTTTGTCTGTCTCTTTTTCTCTTTAATCTGTTCCTTTGTCAACTCCTGACCGAAAGCAAATGATACGGTCAACAATAAAGTCAATGACAATAATAATTTCTTAATCATAGTTAGAAAATTTAATGTATTGTTAATCTTTTTGGTTTATTCTTCTGCTGTTGCAACTTCGGTTGCTTGAGGATTCTCGGGAGTTGCTTCCAATGCAGTCTCCTCTTCAACCTCTTCGTCGCGTGTCACCTTACATACCGAGCCGATGCAGTCGTTCTTCTTGCCCAGATTGATTATGCGCACTCCCTGTGTCGCACGTCCCTGAACGGGTATCTGGTCAACCGCTGTACGTATTGTGATTCCCGACTTGTTGATTATCATAAGGTCGTTCTCGTCGTTAACATCCATAATCGCAACAAGTTCTCCGGTCTTTTCTGTCACGTTTAGAGTCTTTACACCCTTACATCCACGACCTACCGTAGGATAGTCCTCAACCGGCGAGCGCTTGCCGTAGCCCTGCTCCGAGAGAACAAGCAGGCTGTGCTGCTGCTCATCTTCCTTGGGAATAACCACCATACCTACAATCTCGTCGCCCTCGGGGAGGTCCATACCCTTGACACCTGTCGCAGTACGTCCCATTGCACGCACTGTGCTCTCGTTGAAGCGGACTGCCTTACCGCCTCTGTTTGCAAGGATAATGTCGCTGTCACCGTCGGTGAGTGCCACTGATATTACCCTGTCGTCCTCACGGATGGTTATTGCAATTATACCGTTTGTACGGGGACGCGAATATTGCTCGAGGCTTGTCTTCTTTATGATACCCTGACGTGTACAGAAGATAAGGTTGTGACTCTCGATGAAATTCTTGTCGGCAAGTGTCTTTACACGTACAAAGGCATTGACGGCATCGTCCGACGATATGTTGAGCAGGTTCTGTATTGCTCTACCCTTTGAGTTCTTGTTACCCTCGGGAATTTCATATACCCTCAACCAATAGCACTTACCCATCTGTGTAAAGAAGAGCATTGTGTTATGCATTGTGGCGGTGTATATATACTCGATGAAGTCGCTGTCGCGTGTATCGCTTCCCTTTGAGCCTACACCACCGCGGTTCTGGCTGCGGTACTCGGTGAGCGGTGTACGCTTGATGTATCCCATATGCGAGATTGTTATCACCATCTCATCGTCGGCGTAGAAGTCCTCGGGGTTGAAGTCCTCCGATGCCGAGTAGTCGATACGGCACTTACGTTTGTCGCCGAAACGCTCCTTGACATCGATAAGTTCCTCTTTCATCACCTGCTTGCAGAGTTCGTCGTTTGTGAGAATCTCGTTGTAGTAGGCAATCTTC
This sequence comes from Bacteroidaceae bacterium, assembly GCA_017546635.1. Taxonomy (GTDB): domain Bacteria; phylum Bacteroidota; class Bacteroidia; order Bacteroidales; family Bacteroidaceae; genus HGM04593. Next base: position 6,854 of record JAFYSC010000183.1, read on the forward strand.
TGCTGCAGGTCCTCGTACTCGGCGTGCAGTTTCTCCTGGTTGATACCGGTGAGCTGTCCCAAACGCATCTCGACAATGGCATTTGCCTGAATCTCGCTGAGCGAGAAGCGCTCCATCAATGCAACCTTTGCCTCTGAAGGCGATTTTGCAGCCTTTATCAGACGTACTACCTCGTCGATATTGTCCGATGCAATTATAAGACCCTCGATGATGTGTGCACGCTCCTGAGCCTTACGAAGCTCATATTGTGTACGGCGGATGACAACGTCGTGACGGTGCTCCACAAAGTTTGCAATGCACTCCTTGAGTGTGAGCAGACGTGGACGGCCCTTAACCAATGCAATGCAGTTCACGCTGAACGATGTCTGCAACGCGCTCATCTTATAGAGCTTGTTGAGGATAACCTTTGCATTTGCATCGCGCTTGAGGTCTATCACAATGCGCATACCCGACTGGTCCGACTCGTCGTTTATATTTGAAATTTCCTCTATCTTCTTTTCGTTTACCATAGAGGCAAAATCCATTATAAGCTCCACC
>JAFYSC010000184.1 GCA_017546635.1 Bacteroidaceae bacterium
ATAGCGGTAAGGTTGCTACTGAGGTTATCAAGTAATCTACTGAACAGATTTTAAGAAGTTATAAATGCCGAACAATCTCTTATCCAAATTTGGATAATGAGATTGTGGCACTAACTTCTTTAATTGTTTTAAAGTGTAGGAAAATGTTTCTGTAATTCTACAGAAAATCAATAAATAAAAAATCATTGATGAATGAATTCATCAATGATTTTTTTGTTTCAGCTATATGTTGATAGGGTGTGTTGGCTTTATATGATATGAAGGGCAATGTGTGTTACAGTTCCAATTTCCAACCGTTATCGCCGTTGTAAATCATAAGTCTGGTCATACCGCCATCTATACATATATTCTCTCCTGTTATGAATCCTGCTTTGTCTGAACAGAGGAACAGCACCATATTGGCAATATCCATAGGGTTGCCTACACGTCCGGCAGGCTGCTGTTCGGCATCGCTCCGTGTGAGTGTGCTGTTTGCCGTATCAATCCAGCCCGGAGAAATGGAGTTTACCCGCGCTTTGCCTGCGAGGCTCACTGCAAGGGCGTGTGTCAATGCCGATATACCTCCTTTGGCTGCTGTGTAGCTCTCGGTCTGTGGTTGGCTCATACGGTCGCGCGATGAAGATATATTTACAATTGATGCATTTTCCGATAAATGTGAGGCTAGAAGCTTTACAAGATAAAAGGGTGCGGTCACACCTACGCTTAGTGCATATTGGAATTCCTCGAACGAACATTCGTCGATACCTTTCATCGGCGGTAGGGCATTGTTGATGATGTAGTCAACCTTGTCGTGGTCGCGAAGTATTCTGGAGACGAATGCTTCCAATACCTCCTTGCAGGATATGTCTCCAACAAAATGTTCACCCTCTTGCTTGTCTATGACATAGACACAGGCTCCTGCTGCACGGAATTCGTCTGCGATGCATTTGCCTATGCCTCTGGCTCCTCCTGTGATTATTGCGACCTTATACTTGAATGCATTCTCCATTTTGAATTGACGACTTTGATGTTATGCTGTCTATGAATTTATGAGAGTCTTGCCGACATTTATCTCCTAATTGTGGGAAGATGCAGTTCCTGTGCCGCTGTCGAGCATTATTGTGTGGTCGGAATCGATGAAGAGTATCTCGTTTATCTCTTCAATATTCTTTTTCTTCTTGTTTTCTTTGGCTCCCGCCTTAATGAGGTTGCGGGCGGCAGTTATGATGCTTGCACCATTCTCGGACGTGGTGATTTTCAGCTTGCCTATTTTGGCTATCGTCTCGTGCATACTTGCTTCCACGTCGAGGAAGCGTATCCCAAAATCCTGTACGCGGTCTATTATGATGTTTGCTGCATCTATCATTGCCTGCTGGTTGTTCAGCTGCCTGACTTGCGTCCACATCATTTCGAGTACGCGCAGGTTCATATACATTGTCTGCGGACCAACTATCATCACCCCCTCGTCGTATGCTTCGCGCCATAAGGTGCTGTCGTTCATAAGTGCAAGGTCGAGAGCTCCCTCAATAGGGATATACATAAGTACAAAACTCAGTTTGTTGTAGCCTGACGGGAGAAAACGTGTGTAGTCTTTTCTTGAAAGGCGTTTTACCTGGCTTCTTACACTGCTGATATGCGCTTTAAGGAATATTGTCCTCTGTAGCTCGTCTTCACAATTCATATAACGCTCGTAGTCGGTGAGGGACATCTTTGCATCTACTACAACGTGGCGGTTATTGGGGAAATGTAGTATGAAGTCGGGAATCATACCTGTTCCTTCGTCGCTCTTTATTGCCTTGCCGGCTTTGTCGCGCAGTGTCTGTTGTGTGTCGAACTGCTCACCTTCGTGCAGTTCAAGGTCCTCGAGCAACTGCTTCAGTTTCAGCTCGCCAAAGTTACCCTGTATCTTTACTTCGCCGGTGAGGGCACGCGTGAGCCGGTCGGCTGTTTCGCCGAGCTGCGTGCTTTTCTCCATATTTATCTTTATAGTCTCGTCGAGTCGAGTGAGCGCTTCGTGTTGCTGTTCTTTTGTGCGGAGCAACGCCTCCTGCATATCCTTGAGACTCTGTTGCAGGGGGTCGATGATTTTGCTTACCTGTTCCTTGTTCCTTTCGCCAAGTTCCTCTTCCCTTGCCTTCAGAATGGCTTCGGATGTGGCGGTTATCTGTTCTTTAATCAAGTCGGTCTGGCTCTTCAGCTGTTTGCCGTGCATCTCGCGCAGTGTGGCGAGCTGTTTCTCGTGTGCATCCTGGATATGCTGCAGCTGTTTGGCATAGGATGCCTTGAGTTCTTCGATGCGTTGGCTGTATGCCGTTTCTATATTTCTGATATTTGCCGAGTGGCGTTCCTCGTCGGCTTCCTGTTGTTTTATGTATTGCTGGCGTACTTCGTCGAGCTGCTGTATAGTGTGGGCTGTCCTTGCTTTTTCCACTTCGCACTCGGCTGTAAGCGCCGTTATCTCTTTTCTTTGTATTTCAATTGTTTCATCCTTTCTTGTGGCTTCGGATTGAAGCCTGCTTGTCTCTGCCTCCAATGAACCTATACGGAATGATTGTTCCTTGTTGCTTTTCTTTCCGATGAAATAGCCTGCTATGGCAGCGGCAATTGCTGCTATTGCTGTTATGATGTACATTCTGCTGTCTGTGTCTTGGTTTGTTTGTTCTATTTGAGCAGGTCGCGAAGCAGGCATATTTCGAAGTTGCTTGCTCCGTGTTCCAGTAGTATCTCCCTGTCGTTTTCTATCGTTTCCAATATCTTGTCGATGTTGCCGTGCTTCTCTCTTGCCGTGCTGTACAGTTCAATGGCACGCTGTATGTCGTTTCCTGTAAATTCAACGTGTGCTGCGTTTATATAGTCTTCTACGCGTGCTTTCCCGTTGCCTGTCAGCTTGCCGTAATATCTGCGCGCCTGCTCTGTCTTGCCGGTGAGGAAAGAGCACCAGGCTATGGCTCTGATGGCACGGGTAGATGTGGGGGCAAGATATTCTATCTTGAAGAAGAGTTCGAATGCTTCGTCATATCGCTTGAGCATAGCCAGGCATTCACCTGCCTGAAGCATCAACGCGTTGTTGTCGGGTGATATCTCCTGTGTCGCGGTGTAGTAGTGCAGGGCATTCTCGTAGTCGCCCGAAAGACGGTAGCATTGTGCTATGTGCCGCATTGTCCACAAGCTGTCGGGGTTTATTATGTCGGCCTTTGTGTAGTAGTTAATGGCTTTCTTTATCTTGCCCTCTTTCTGCAATGCGTAGCCCATCTTCTGGTAGAATTGAGAGTCGCAACTGCTGTTGCTGCCTTCGTATTTTATGCCAACTTCTACTGCTTCGCTATAATACTCCTTGTCTATGAGGTAATTGAAAGTGTGCAGTATCGCTTCGGTATCGTTTATCATAAATGTGAGCCGGTTGCTCTCGAGAAGGTTCAGCGATAGGGTAAAGGGGTCGCAGAATTCTCCTTTGTGGCGCGATAGCTTGAAGAAACGGTACAGGTCCTGTATGTATTGGTTGCTTGTCAGTTCAGCTTCCTTCTCTTTTGGTATGCTGCTTGTGGTATCGGGGCCTTCCTGTGAGGCCTCTCTTCCCTCGCTCAGCTGTTGCAACATCATTTGGCGCTGCTCCTGAGGTACTTGTGCTAAAGTTAGACAGAAGGAGTATTTGTCGCTGTTGCAGAAGAAACGCGATGAACATATCGCTCCCAGCAATGTCTTGTTGCCGGCTCCATCTCTTGGCATTATCTCGGTCAGTTGAGGCGCTTCGCTGTCAAATGGGCGGAACCAGTTGCATAGCTCCTCGAAGAAAGGGTATTTCTTCAGTTGTGAGAATGTGCTCATATACACGTCGGCTCCTTCAATCTGCCAACGTGCCATTTCGTCGAGCTTGTCCTTGATGTTGTCATTCTCTATCCACGCTTTCCACTCGGGATTCTGCTCTTCCTCGTCAATCTCCTTCATTATATCCACTCCCAGCTTGCCGCTGCCGAGGTGTGGGTTCTTGAGCATTGCGGGTATAATCTCATCCCGCATCTTGCGGTCTATTTTCTGTGTCTCGCGACAACGCAGCAGTTGTATCTGTATGTTGCGTATGCGTCCCGACAGTTGGCTGTCGCTGTTTATGCTCTCTAATGCTTTTGTTAGTTCGGGGTAGTATTCTATGCGTCTTTCAAATATTTTCAGGCATATTATGATTCCTACAAGCGCCCTTACCGATACTTCGGTCTCTTCCCATTGCGAGAGACGGCACAGCAGTATTGCTCTCTGTGGCTCGAAGCATTGCATCAGTCCTAATGTGACGGCGCTTACAAGTGTGGCGCGGTCGTTCTGTGGAATGCCGCTGTTGGTGAGCAGCGAGTATATCTCATTGCATTTGCTTGTGCTCCATCTGTTCGTTGTCCATAAGTTGAAGAATGCTGTTCGCAACAGCTGCTCGTGCTCCTGTGACAGGCGCTTGCTCACGCTGTTCGACTGCTCTGTGGGTATCAGGCGCACAACCTCGAGATTTTCTCTGTTCTCTATGAACTTGCTCTGCAGGGAGTCGGTCTCTATGATGTTCCCGGATATGTTACGGTGGTGCATATACAGCGTGTGGCTTCTGCCTTGCAGTGACAGTTCGTCGTTTATCACAAGGAACTCTCCAACTATATTGCGATAGAGTGACTCGCGGTTGGGGTCGGACATTCCTTTGCGCATATATTCC
>JAFYSC010000185.1 GCA_017546635.1 Bacteroidaceae bacterium
TGACGGCGCTCGGCACGCAACTGCAGATACTGCGAGTAGTTTACCTTGTAGTCGTATATGCGTCCCATCGTAACCTCAATGGTGCGGGTTGTGATGTTGTCCACGAACTTGCGGTCGTGGCTGATTACCACCACTGTCTTTCCGTTCGATATTATGAACTCCTCGAGCCAGCCGATAGATTCAATGTCGAGGTGGTTGGTGGGCTCGTCGAGCAGAAGCACGTCGGGGTTGCGCAGCAGCATCTTTGCAAGCTCGATGCGCATACGCCAGCCGCCCGAGAATTCGCTTGTCTGGCGGTTGAAGTCCTTGCGCTCGAATCCGAGTCCCAGGAGTGTCTTTTCAACATCCTCCTCGAAGTGTGTCATATCTATTGCATAGAACTTCTCGCTCTTTGTCGCAACCTCCTCGATGAGCGCCATATAGTCGTCGCTCTCGTAGTCGGTGCGCTCGGCGAGCTGGCGGTTGAGCTCCTCAATCTCGGCCTCCATCTGGTGCAGGTGGGCAAATGCCTGCGACGCCTCCTCGAACACGGTGCGTCCGTCCTCGGTCATAAGGTGCTGGGGAAGATAGGCTATGACTGTGTCCTTGGGTGCCGAAATCTGTCCGCGTGTGGCGGTGCGTACGCCTGCAAGAATCTTGAGCAGGGTGCTCTTTCCCGCACCGTTCTTTCCCATAAGGGCTATGCGGTCTTTGTCGTTAATCACGAATGAGATGTCCTTGAATAGGGTGGTGCCGCCAAATTCCACGGCAAGTCCGTCTACTGATACCATATTTTTTATCGTCTATTTTCTTTTGTATTTATTCTGCGAAGGTACACATTTATTATGACCTTCGCAAAATAAATATAACAAGCATTATAATATTAAATTAACAGGAGTTATACCTGACCAAGTGAGCATAGTACCTGGATACTCAAAAATCCTTTTTACCTTTCCTCTCACATATGTTCTTGAAGTCGCACCACAGGCAACGCGACTCATCGTCGGTTGGAGCAAAAGGCTGGTCAACATCAAAAAGTTCCTTCAGCTTATAATGTAACAGACTCTTGAACTCATCGCACAATTCCGATGCATCTTCTATCCGTGCGTTGCCTATCTGTACTATAAAATCGTCACGTTTCCTGTTCTGTGCCTTGTTTATGTATATAAGAAGTGGAGCTACTCGCTTTGCAATGCCCGACTCGAGTGCTGCCACCGAATACAACATTGCCTGGAATATGTAGTTGGGGTGTTTGCCTTCGTATGCAAAGACCGATGAAAGTTCTTTGGGCTTTTCCTGCTCTCCGCTCGTCTTATAGTCGATTATTTCCAGAGTTCCGTTCCTTAAATCGATACGGTCGGTCCGTCCTCCTATACACAAGGCTATACTATCGCCACTGCTGTTGTCTATATCCATATTGAAGGATATATTCTTTTCGCCTCCCTTGTAATAGAAAGGAGCAGCGTCTGCATCCATCATTATTTGGTAATGCATAAAGCATTTCAGGACTTCGCGGTTAATGAATTGCTCACCGTTATATACAAGAGGGGCCGTATCATCTTCGAAAAACTCTTTTCGGAACGCCTTGTCAATAAACAGGAAGAGTTTCTTATCATCTGCCACATACGGCTGGAGCATACACTTTTCCACCTCTCCTTCACTGCCCGAGAGCAGCTCGTCGTAGAAAATCTCCATAGCCTTGTGGAATATCTTTCCAAAGTCGTTTTTCTGGACATCGGTAGTCACCTCCTGGTACTTTTGCAATCCCATTACATAACGATAGAAGAAGCGCACGCCACAGGCAAGATAACTGTTTATTGCGCTTGGCGAAAGCTGTCTGTAATTCCTGTTCCTTTTGCAGTCGTAAATGTTGCGCAGATGCTCAATCATCTGCACGCTCTTTTTTATTCCAACAGGTGTATGGCGGTGCTGTTTCTGGGTTGATGTAAGCATTATCTTCTCGCTACAATGGCCGTCAGCCATTAGTTGCAGTATATAACGTGAGCACTCACCGCCTGTTGCACTGTTGTCGGAGCCATTATACAGGATGGTGACATTCTGTGCACGCTGCAGCAGACGATAGAAGTTGTATGCATATATGGAGTCGCGATACTCACTCAATGTCAGTCCGAAAGCACGACGCAGATTGTATGGAATGAATGAATTTTCGTGGCTCTTTTTAGGCAGGCTTCCCTCGTTTGCCGAAATGAATATTATGTTCTTGAAGTCGAGGTTGCGGCTCTCCAACAATCCCATTATCTGCATTCCTATGACAGGCTCACCGTGAAACGGTATGGTAGTTCCCGAAAGTATTCGTAGCAACAGGTTGCCCAATGTGCGTTTCTGCAGCGCAAGTTCACCATCGCCAATCAAAGTTACAAGGCGCTGTATCTGTGTGAAGGCTTTCAGTTGTGCCTCCAGGAAAAGCTCGTTGTATATGTCGGCCTCGGTTTTCTCGTCATCGGCCTTGTTTGCACAATGGGGAGTATTACGCGCTATTCTTTGCACGACATCGCCCAACGAAGCCATCCACAATTGTGCATCGTTGCGCGGGGTAAATATTATTGCCAAAAGTTCATCGGCCTGAAGTTCTTCGAGCGGTGGGAACAATATGCGCTTGCTGCACAAACGGCTGTCCATTTCAGCTGCAGCTGATGAATTCTTCTGTATATAGGGGTGGGCAAGCACATTGTGTACAGATTCAAGCGTAAATGCTCCCTGTGTCTCATCATACCCCTCGCACTGCAGCCTTATAAGCATCTTCACAAGGCTGAATACGGGAGTGTGCGCCACAGGAAATCCCATTGTAATATTACGTTCCTTTACTATAGGCGGTATGATATGATACACCGACTCGAGTTTGCTCTCGTCGCACAAAATCACAGCCGTTTCGACCTCGTTGTCCGGATCGATGTTTCTTTCTATCCACTGCGAAGCATAGCGCATCTGCACACTGTCGGTGTCGGCCGAGACTATACAGCATTTTTTATTGCCGATATTATCATACGACATATTACTTGTGTCGTTGGGGAAACGCTCCAGATTGCGGCGCATAAAACGTCCAGCTTCGTGATGTTCGTCATTTACATAACTGTTGTCGTAATCCCAATAGAAGAGAGCCTTATTGCTCTTCTGCACCTTCTCGAAAAGCCTGGTCTCGACCTTACTCAACAGGTTGAAACCGACAAAGGCATATGTAGTGTAGGGCAGTGACAGCACGTCACTTTTCTCTATCACATCCCTGTAAAGCATACCCTCGTATGCTATACCGTCACTGTGCAGTTGCGCCCTGAAACTGCTGTATATCTCTCCCATCACCTTCCAGATATGCAAGAAGCGCCGCTTTATCTCACTCTCTTCGTCGGGCTTGAAATTCACGAAGAATTGCTCTATAGCCTCTTTCTGTTCCTCTGTAAGTATCTCATCGGTACCACCAATATTGCGAAGGTCGATGATATTTGCAAAGAGTTTGTCGGTATCGGCCATATTCTTGTCAATGTCGTCAAAGTCCTTTATAAGCAGTTCACCCCAGCTGTAAAAGCTGTCTATAGTCTCACTGCTGTGGGTATGACGTATATATTCCTTATACAGCTTGCTCACGAGCAGTATAGGGTCGCCGACAACAGCGTTGCTGTTCTGTTCAAAGAGTTCGCTTATGGTTATATATACAGGGCTCCACATAGCCTTGCCGCTAATCTGCATAAGATACTCATTGAAGAAAAGGCTTGCGCGCTTGTTGGGAAATACCACAGCTACGTTATGCAGTTCTCCTCCGAACCTGTCATACAGGTCCTGTGCAACTATTTTAAGAAAAGGTATCATCGGCTTTACAAATTAACAGGTTCTATAATATTCTTGAATATGTACCATAGGTAACCTTTTACATCGGTATATCCCATTTGCAAGAGGTTTGCCATATAGTTCTGCACTTGCTCCTTATGTTTCTCTATCGGACGGGCAAACTTGAAGTCGACTACAATTGCCGTGCTGCCATCTATCATCACCCTGTCGGGACGGCATACACGTTGTTTCCCGTCTCGATAA
>JAFYSC010000186.1 GCA_017546635.1 Bacteroidaceae bacterium
AGTCAAAAATAATGCTGAATTTTTGATATGAATATATAAAAATACTATATTTGCTAAATTGGATTAAAAAATGTTATATATGTCATAGTGGACATTTGTTAGCTTTCTATGATAATGGAAAATCAAATGATATGGTATGATGATAGAAGATTCATATATAGGGTATAAAAACCGGCTTGGCAATGAGTATCAGCCATTGTTGCAGTATCGTGGAGAGTATTTGGCCAAAAGGGTGTTCCCGCATATTGCTGACAGCGATGGATGTTGGCTTATGTGGGATAATGAATATGGTCTGGAGTGCTGTAAAATCAAGAAGCAACAGCAGGGTGCAGCGATTGTAAATGTTGTAAATATCCCGCACATTTCAAGCGTAAATGAATCGTTTGAAGCCATATTTACACAGGATGCGTCTCTTTTGTGGTTGAATTTGTGCTATTTCAAGGATAAGGACGGGGAGGTGCATTATGACGGGTATTACGACAGGTATCCTGCAGGTGAATTCGCTGGTACCGGAGCGCCTACGATAGGAGAAATGAGAAGTATACTCAATGATTACATTGCCAAGTATCTTCCATTTGAACAAGGTGATAAGATTGTTGTAGACGGCCGCCTTAAGGAGTACAACTTTATATTTGCCTTATTGCAGAACAAAGGTTTTGAACCTATAATGGCAGATGGTAACGATGAGGAGTGTAAGTATAAGCCGGAAACAAACGGAAAAATGCGTCTGTATACAGTTGGCGCCGATTCGACAATCATTGTTCCAATGCCATTTGACAAGGATGTAATGGTATATGACGAAGTAATCGATGACAAAACAGGAGAGGTAGCAAGGAAACAGCAATTGCATTGTGCAAAGGGTGATATGCTTGGGAACATTTGGCTAAGGATTGAGAATGTAGACGGAAGCGTGACTTGCAGCCATCATACCGAAAGTGGAATTGTTTATAGTGAAATAACAGAATAGAGATAACCGATGCTTAACTATTTATCAAACTATATTGTAACAAGGCAAGAACTGACAAAAGTCAGTGAGGATATCAAAGGCTGTATAGAGACACAGCTGTCTGGTGAAGACCGCCTTCATAGCTTTCTGCAACTGTATGAGATTGCAAAGACTGTTCTCGAATCATTGCAGGCTGTTGACAAAGCCGGGTTCTTGTCTCAGATTCAGAGCGAACTCGATGAGGTCCAGCAGAAAATGGATACACAGCTTTCGGAGAAGGCTTCGATGTACAGGAACCAGTTGGAGGATATACAGAAATTGGCAACTACGGCAGAAACAGAACTGCATAAGCGTAGTGAATGTATAGAATCGGTCCTGGACGGTATGGGGAAAATTGCCGGCTATCAGACGCAGATAGATGAAATACGTCAAATGATGGCCGGACTGGAGGCTGCAATAGCCGAAATATCAAGACTCAGACAGAGTGCTCCGTTTGAGGAAATGTGCAAATTGATAGTGAATGAAACTTGAATATGGACTGATATGGCCCGCTACGAAGGTTCTGGGGCCTGGAAACCGTTTTGTGATATGGACACAAGGATGTCCCCGCAGGTGTTTCAAGTGTGCTTCGCCCGAACTGCAGGTTGCAGGACTTGGAAAAACTGAGGATGTATCGGTGCTTGCCGATATGATAATCGGTAAGAAGGATATCGACGGAATTACAATTTCCGGTGGAGAACCTATGGTACAGGCTGAGGCCATTTCCCAATTGCTTTCAATAGTGCGGCAGGAGCGCCCCGAATTGAATGTGATATTGTTTACAGGATACAGGCTCGAGGATTTGCATACAGAAAACAGAAAAGCATTATTGCAATATCTGGATGTCCTGATAGACGGTGAATACATCGACGGACTGAATGACAATATTGGTTTAAGGGGTTCTTCGAACCAGCAGGTCCATTATCTCACGGACAGGCTGGCGACTTTCAGGGAGCAGTTGGAGGGAGGAAGACGCAGGCGCGAAATTCACGTTCTGGGTGACAACGAACTGCTGACAATAGGAATATCCGATAAATATACTAATAACGGCTGTTATGGCGAGGAACAATAGACGATATACAGACCCACGTAACTTTTGGAGTGGTATGGATCCAAGAAGGCACGAACGTGTTTGGATCAATAACGATGTTTATGCCCGAATGAATAGGGAACTTGAGGAACTGCGCCGTAACCCCCAAAAAGCTGATACTACAAGACTGCTCCGTCTGGTGAACGAGATGTACAGGAGTTGGAGCGAAGAGCGGGAGCGTTTCAAGAGTCTATGGAACGAATTGGTAGATGAGTATAACAGACTGTTGAAAGAAATTGATGCGAAGGGTGAGGAGATTGAGCGTCTGAACAGGGTTCTTTTGCGTCTGAATGAGCAGATTGAGGAGACGGTAAAAAAGCAGAATGAACTGCAGGAGCAGATTAATGAGGTACAGCGCGACAGGAATGCCAATGCCGAATTGTCCCGAAAGTATTTGAACGAGGCGATAGAGGCGTATAATCTGATTGTCAACGACCCTTTCTATCATAAGTATGCCAACGAGGATGTCGAGGCCTTGAACTTTATTTTCAGGCGGGTAGAGAGTACCTCGCTCGATGCTGCCGCTGTACAAGGAATTGCCGTCGAGAGCTTGGGTAAGCTATATGCAATGAATAAGCGGGTTATAAGGAAACGTACCGAATTTGAACTCTTCTATGCCATAGTGCTCAATGAGGCCCTTGAACTCAGGAAACAGTATGCCGACTGGTGCAACAATACCTATTTCGACCCCGAGAACAGGCATCAGGCCGATATGGCATATTGGTCAAGGGGATTGTTTACCGAATATATGGGCAATGTCGATGAAATATGCCACGAACTCGAGAATGCGCCGGTTAATCCCGATATAAGGATTGAGGAATTGAGAAAGATGCAGGGGCAGTTGGGCGAATTGCGTAAATATGGCGAGATAACAGTGAACAACGTGTTGGCATTGAGTCTGATGTCCGAGAAAATAGAAGCACTGGCCAATATTACGGCCATAATAATGGTCGAGGATTTCTTTTTCAAGGCTATATATTTGGGCTTCAATAATGCGGACAAGCGTTCATCGTACGTCGTGCAGTTGAACAATTATGCATCGGGAATCAGGCTACAGTTCGAATTCTCTCCATTGAATAACGGTGAGATAGGCTGTAACTACATTGTAAGTTTCGAGGGGTATCAGGATGAGGATAGGGTAAATCATATTCTCGATGCCGTATGGTCGGAGCTTATGCCGAACAAGGTCAATCCAATAGGGAAACGTGGCGAGGTTGATGCCCATATTGTGGAAAATATAGAATTTGCCACTCAAGGCCAACCGATACAGATAAGAACAAACTAATGAAAACCTATATAACTTAAAACTATGAGCGAGAATCATACATACGTATCTTCGGAAGAGATAATAGCCAAGGAAGAAGAGATTGCAAGACTAAAGGAAGGCAATACTGCAGAAATCAAGAGATGTGAGAGGCAAATAGAGCAGAATATGCAGGCCCTGAAGCGTTCCGGTGACCAACTGAAGGCTAATTTGTCGGCGGAGCGCAGCCGGATGTTGAGTCGTGTTCATCGCGCTACGGACGCTTTGGTCGCTTCGCTGCGATATGCAGGCAAGAATGCAAGCGTTGTCCAGGAAAATATAAATGCAGTGAACAGTGCTTTGCTTGAAGCTTCCAATACAATAGAGCGTGTGGTCGAGGAGGCAAAGAACAAGGCTGGCAATGCTGAACAGCTGTATATAGAGGCTGTCAAGATGTTCACTGCCACTGAACTGTGTGCTTCATATCAGCGCTTTGCAGGTGATATGCAGGCTTCGATAAGAGACAGGATATCCAAAATTAAAGAGAAAGAGGTTGCGCCTGCTGCAATGCAGATGATGACTACTACAATAATAGCAGACATATATCAGATGGATATTCTTGTTGCAAAGAGACAAGCCGATTTCGATACCAGATGGGCCGAGGCTACAAACCTGGTAGAAACGATTACAGCACATTGCAACAGTGCAAGAAGTATGAATTTTGCCGAGGTGGGTGATTCTACAACTGAATTCCTGGATATCAATTATTGGTCTGGCGGAAAGTTCAACGATCTGGTGGCCGAGATTGATGATTTGCGTGCAAAATTGACAAACGGATATAACGACCCCAATTACAGCACCGAGGAACTGTCGGGGGATCTGCGTCGCCTTCAGGAATTGAACAAGGCCAAGGACATTATCATAGCAGCATCACGTGTTGCCTATAACCAGTCGGTAATGCGCGAGAGTCAGGCCCTGGCTGCGATGGATATTCTTGTCGAGAATCATCAGTTCTCTTTAATAGGAAGCGGCTTTGAGGCGAACGATCGCCGCGAGTCATATATCCTGAGAATGCGCCGTCACACCGATAATGCCGAGATTGAGGTTATTGTAAGTCCTACACCTGTAGAGAACGAGTTCAGTATGTATTTCCGATTGGATACAACAACCTATGCCGATCAGAGCGTACTGCAAAGCATAACCCGTTCCCTGGCCAAGGACTTTGAGGATGCCGGTCTTAGAATAGATGTCAATCCGCATTGTGTGGCAGAATATCTGGAACCTTTCTATGCTGCCAATCCTACCATTTCCGATGCAGCACGCCGATTGCATAATATACCGAAACAGAAAAGCCGCTAATATACTCTGATATGGAACGCTTCTCGTCTTTAGAAATACAGAAACCCGATTACCCTACCTTGTCTGCAATATTCACCTATGACGACAATTTCATAGATGCAGGATTGCGGCTATATGATTTGAAGCAGTCACTGCATCTGTATCTGAAAAGGAACGGTTATACAACCATTGTCTTTTATAACACAGCCAATGGTTACAGTTCTTATGAGAAGGATATGTTGGTACGTTTCCTTACCGAGGTAAAGGAGACTCCGGACAATGACCGGCCGCAAGTGCAGGAACATATAGTGCTGAATCCCGAACAGGTGGGTTCACGGAGTGGCAGCAGGCTTGGTGCAAGACTGAAGAAAAAGGTAGCGGGAGCAAATCTGACACCCGATACTCCGGTTGCTGTCGACGCTCCCGAAATGAACCTGTGGTTCGAGAGCAACTCGCAACGTTGGCATCGTAAGACTGTGGGAGACCGTATTGCCAATATGGACCAGATTATATACAATCTGCCTCTGAGAAGGCATATGGCAATTGTTGTAGATGCCTCGGAACAGGAGGTGGAATTCAGTACCGGTGTCGAGAAACTTGTCGATGTCATAAGGACTACACAGCAGAATGCAAGAATCAACACTTCGAATATCAACGACAACCGTTTGATAGTTCTGATAAATGCCGAATCTTGCCGCCTGCAATTGATGCGCCTGTTCTTTGACGAGCAAGGCAATAAGGTTCCTCATACAAGTATCTTTATGAACAATTTCTTCAGGAACCACTTGTTGCACCTTCCTAAAGACCGCAACCATTATATCTTGAACTTCAATAATGCGTTCCCAATCGGCCAGCCAACAAAGGAGGATGTAAAGCGCATTCTCCTTAGAGCCAGGATAGATTCTGGAGTAGAGAAAAATGTAGATTGGGTAGAACTGGATGATATATGTGAGCAGATATCGTTTCAGGATAAATGGAAATTAACAGATTTATATTTATACCTTATGGAAAAACGGGATTATACATACAATTCATTTGATGAAAAGGTCGATGGCATCAAGAAGAGGGGTAATGCCGAAGGCAATCTGCACACCCTGATAGGACTGAATGGTGTAAAGGAACAGATTGAGGCTATAAAGAGGAGAATCCGTCTTTCACTTGAGCGTGGCGAGAATATAGATAAGATAAACAAGCATATGCTCTTCCTGGGTAATCCTGGTACCGGAAAAACAACCGTTGCCCGTATCATTGGTGAAATCTATAAGGACCTTGGTCTGGTAAAGAAGGGACACGTTGTCGAGGTTACCAGAGAGCATCTTGTTGCCGAGTATGTAGGACAGACTGCTATAAAGACCCAAAAGGTTGTCGATTCGGCTATAGACGGTATATTGTTTGTTGATGAGGCTTATAGATTGGCGCGAGGCGGAGAAAATGATTTTGGTGTCGAGGCTGTTGATACCATACTGGCCCGTATGGAAAATGACAGGGATAGGCTTGTCGTTATCTTTGCAGGTTACGAAGAGGATATGAAGGAATTGTTCAAGATGAATACCGGCCTTGATTCAAGATTCAAGTATAAGATATTCTTCGAAGACTATACTGCTGCTGAACTTAAGCAGATATTCAAGCTTCTTGCAGTTAAGCGGTATACCATTACTCCCGAAGTAGATGCCTTGTTGGACCGCATTATGGTATATGCATTAGGATATAAATCCCGTTCTAATGACAAGGACTATAAGTTCGGTAATGCAAGATGGGTGAGAAACCTGTTCGAGCTTGTCGAAAATAATGTTGCAAACAGAATGGGCGAATCGGATACGACAATATTGTTGACTTCGGATTTCAGCCACACTTCATTGAAAGAATTGAAAGGATTCTCCATTAATGTCGAAACACAAGAAGAGACAAAGAGCAATCTCGATGTCCTTATGGAGATGATAGGATTGGAGGAGGTGAAACAGGAGGTCAACTCGCTTATATGCACGGCCAATTCATTTGTGCAGTACCGGAATGCAGGAATCGAAACAACTGTGAAACCTTCGATGCACCTTGTATTCTCGGGTAATCCCGGTACCGGCAAGACAACTGTTGCGCGGTTGATGGGACAGATATACTATGAGCTTGGTCTCCTGACGAAAGGCCACGTAGTGGAGATTGAGAATAGGGGTCAGCTGGTAGCTGCATACCAGGGGCATACAGCCATCAGCGTCAATGAGATTGTTGATAGTGCCAGAGGTGGTGTGCTGTTCATCGATGAGATTTATTCTCTTGTTTCGGGCAGCAATGACACATTCGGTATTGAGGCTTTGAATACATTGCTCACGCGTATTGAAAATGAAAGGGACGATATGGTTGTCATACTGGCAGGATACAAGGAGCTTATGGCTTCTTTCCTCAGGAACAACCAGGGTATGGAGTCGCGTTTCAACAAATATATAAATTTTGCCGATTACAGTGCCGATGAATTGTTCTGTATCGTAGAGTCTTTCTTGCTTGGAAAGAAAAAGGAATTTGTGTTGGTCGATGCAGCAAGTCAGGCTCTGAAAGACTATATAGCCGAAAGGAGACCTGTAATGTCTGTCACTTCGGGCAACGGAAGATGGGCAAGAAATCTGGCCGAGCATATACAGACAGCCCATTCTATACGAATCTCCAAAATAAAGGGTGCTTCAAAGGAGGAACTCTTGACGTACACCTGCGATGATATATCTACAGGCATAGAGCGGTTGAATACGTATAGATTGCAGTAATGTCGTTCCGGAGTAGAGTATGGGCTTATAATTATTAGTGTATATTTTAAATGTTTATATAATGGAAATGATACATTGTCCGGTTTGCGGAACATCTCACAATATAGGGGATTTGTGTCCCGAATGCGGTTTTGAGCCGCACTTTTATGCCGAAATCCCGTCTGAGGCCATCAAGCAGTTTGAACAGCAAAGGATATCGTCGGCCAAACGTGTATGGGATGAGTTGCAGTCACTGCGTAACGCCCAGGAAAAGGCAAAACAGCCGGTTGGCTTTCTCATTACAGAGCGTCTTGTGGTATATTGTCTCTATGAAGGGGTTAACGGCTTTGGTGCCGGTGTAAGTGATATCCCACAGGATGTGCTGTATCAGAACCTGCTTATTCCCGGAATTCAGATTTTACCAGGACATTTTGAAATAGAAGTCCAGAAGGATGAAAAGAGGACGAATTTCCTGATAAGACGTACAAATCCCGAGGGGGTGGATGTGTATCTGAATACACTGACCCAAAAGGTTGACTCTACAGGTATGCACTTGAACTCGGGAGACAGTATACTCCTTGCATCGGACCCAAATGCAGTGAACGTAGAACTGAGATTCAGGAAGAATATCACACGCTAACAGGATTAGGCTATGGCAAAGAAATCGATAAGGCACATAAAGAGAATCATAAAACTCGAGGAAAGGCTCAAATCTATAAGACAGACGGTGGCGGTAGAGCCGGAACGGAACATTGATATAAAAGATATGCTGTCTTCCTTGCTTACTGTTGATACAATGTTGTGTATGAGTGCATCTGTCGCTACTCATCAGTATGCCGAAAATGCGGGTCAGCTTCTCGCCATTATCCAGAAGCATCATATTGGGCTGGAGGTATTCCTGAGCAATAACGGGATAATAATATCAAGGTCAAAAGCTGGAGATGAGTTCAATCCCGAATATATGAAGGCACATCCCCAACTTATAGATACCTGTGATGCGGCACTGCACGGAAAAGTGGCAAATTCTGTAACTCCCAGGTTCGAACAGAAGGGAACGGACGGCAAGCCCGATATCCTGTTGCAGGAAGAGTGTGTTATGTTGTATAATTTTAAGTGATAGAGACGATATGACTGTATATGGTATAGATTTCGGTACTTGCTATTCTTGTATAGCTGTAGCCGAGACGGGACGCGAGCCTCAAGTCATTCCAACCCCTCAGGGCGCAAATACATTGGCATCGGTTCTGGAGTTCCGATTGAACAGGGAGGGCAAACCCCGCGTAGGTTCCACTGCGAAGAATGCTATTACACCCCTCTCGAGGAATGTGGCTGTGTTTATGAAAACAGAGATGGACAAGGAGGAGAGTGCCTTGAAATACGAAGTAAGGCAGGGTGAATTCAGGGCTATCTCGCCAATAGAATTTGCAGCCTGCATCTACAAGGAACTGTTTATGCAGGCACAAATGCAACGCGAAGCAAATTGTGAGAATACTACAGACAGGGCTGTCATTACAGTACCTGCCGTTTGCTCCGAAATTCAGAGGGAAAAGACCAAGATTGCTGCCGAGCAGGCCGGAATAAATGTGATAAAGGTTATTAATGAGCCAACGGCTGCCGCTATAAGCTACAACATTGCCGAGGGCGAGGCCATAATGGTTTTTGACCTTGGTGGCGGTACTCACGATGTCTCCATAGTGCAACGTCTCTCGGACAACAATTATCAGGTGATAGTAACCAATGGCGATGCCAATCTTGGTGGCAAGCATTGGGATGAGAAACTGATAGAGCTGACATATCAGAAATTGGGATTGCCGTTTACCGGGAGCATACTTACACACGCCAGGATGATAGAGTTCGAAAAGCATAAGATAAATCTGTGTACTTCGGATGAGATATCTTTCGCCTTTATGGACGATAGCGGCATACAGCATCAGGTGGAGATAAGTCTCGAGGAGTTCGAGGAGTTTACGGAACCACTGGTGCAGAGAGCCATCGAGGTTGCCCGCAAGTCGGCGCAGGATGCATTGAAGATAAATCAGAACATTGCGGTCAACCGCATATGTATGTCGGGCGGAGCTTGCCGTATGAGGGTGTTGAAGCGCAGTCTTCAGCAGATATTCCCCAAAATGGTTGTGTCGGTGAACAATCCCGACAGGGCAATAGCAACCGGAGCAGCCATATATGCCTTGTCTATGGTAGAGCAGGGTAACGGTAACTACGATATTCACGTTACCGAGAGGGGGCACGCCTATGGATTCAAGACTATTGATGGCGAAGGAAAACCTGTCATACAGAATTTTATCAACATCAGCGACCCGTTGGAGATAACTTCGCAAAGAGTGAGACGCTATATGTCCTCGACAGGCAACAGGCAAAGGTTGACCGTATTTGAGAATACCGAGGATAAATCTGTCTTCAAGTGGCGTGGCGAAACTCCTTTCTTCGACAGTGATATCGAATTCAATACAGAGCGTTCTGTGGGTACTCCTCTCGATATTGAGTTTAAGCGTGATGCAGACGGCCTGGTTACCATTGTCGTGAATGTTGATGGCGATAGGTACGACTTCTCGTTTGCTACTACTGCGGGCAGCATATCCCCCGTTATCATAGAAAGAACGCAGGCGTTGATGAAACTAATGGAAAAACAATAAAAAACAAAGAATAACTATGGAATACATTTCGGCAATAGCTGTGGATTTCGGCTCCACAAACAGTGGTTGTGCACAGATTTTCTCATTTGATGCGGACGGCAAACTGATGTATGACACACCACATCTTATACATCGTACCGAAATTTATGCAAAGGACAATACCTGGTTCTATATTGAACCTTCATTCCTGGAGCGTGTAAAAAGCAATTATAACGATTTGACAGATGCTGATTTCCGCATAGCATCGCAGGTGTTGCATTCGGAAAACCCCAATATAATTTGGGGACGCAAGACCATATTGCGTTTCTCCGAGAAGATAATGTCCGAGAAATGGGTGTCGTTCAAGAACTTCAAGATGCTTCTGAGGGACGGCATAGGTGATGCTATGCTCGATTTCCCGTTGTTGACCATCATAAAGACCTTTATGCGGGTACTTAAAATAGAATGTCTGTATCTTCAGTCCCAGCGTATGGGAAGAACTGTCTCTGCCGATGAAATATTGTGGGGTATAACAATTCCTGCAATATGGGACGACAATAATAAGCACATAATGGTCGATGTTGCACATTCTGTATTCTCAAAGAATGCAAGAGTGCTCTCCGAAGCCGAAGGCCCCATTGTGGCAAACCTCTTGATGTCGAGCAATAACGGTAAGGCAGAATTCCAGAATGGCCGCACATCGTTGGTGATTGACTTGGGAGGCGGAACAACAGATATGTGCCTTATGAAAGAGGTGCAACGGCAGAACGGTGAGTATAAGCTCGAAATGATAGCCGATACCGATGGCTCAGCTGCAGGAGGCAACGATATTGACAGGAGTTTCTATATATATATGCTGCGTCATATATCACGCAACAGAACCTCGGATGCGGGTGTCGCCTATGATACAATGGACGATGAGCAGTTGCTGCGTGAGCTCTTTGAGGAATATTCCTTGCATATCAGTAATTTTATAAAATTCGAAAACAAATGGATGGAGTTGAAGAGTCAGATGGATTTGGGCGAGAAACCGACTTGTGACTTTACCTTTATCAAGGAGTATCGCATCTGGCTCTGTGAAAATGGCCATAGCCAGTTGGGCGATGTTGTCAAGGAACTGCTGGTAGACGGATGTGAATTCCCCTCGGATACATTTGTTGAAAAGGTGCTGACTCCTACGTTCAAGAAAATATGTGACAAGGTTGCCGAAATAATATCTTCCAATAAGGATAAGGTGACATTTGACAATATAATCCTTGCCGGAGGTATGTCGCAGAATTACGCATTGAATGCAATGATAAAGAATACCATAAAGGCGCAGTTGGGAGAACAGGGTGTAGCGGTCATCAGAGAGGCTCCTGGACTCTTTGCCGGAGCGTCTGTTATGACCGGAAATTGTTATCTTCTGATAAACAGAGGGTTCATAGAGCGTATTGCAAGACGAAGCTACTACTACGATTGCGATTTGGGCGATTTGAGTTCATTCTGTAAGCAGTTGCGTAATCAATATGCCGAAATAGGTAATCCCCTGAAATATGGATATATAAATGAACTTTTGGATAACGAAATGGAGAATGGATATGTGATGAAAGAACGTAAAGGGTATATAGCACTATGTCCTATTGTCTTGAAAGATCAGATAGTAAAGCCATTTAACGCAAATTTAAAGACGGATGTAGATCAGACAAAATTAAGCATTGCTTTTTATTCGACAGACGGTGAAATAGTTGTTTTTGCAAATGCTCGGAACCCCCTTGTCAAGGAAGAGGGTGAAATAAAGCTTGAGTGTAAAGCAGAACAAGGTTATGATTTGGAAGTGGATTTCAACGAGGCTCAAATCAGTAATGCACTGCATTATTTGTTGAAGGAGCGTGGCAGTAGCGAGGTTATTGCCGAAGGTTATATAGATGTAATGATATCAGAACAATGAAAACGTATATGCTAAGATTTTTGTTGCTATGCAGCGTTGTCTTTTCGGCACATAGCACTTTTGCACAATCACAGGAGAATGGCTTATTATTGGAGAGAAACGACAGTATAGCAGGCAATGTTGTGGATAGTATTGACAATAGTGTTGTGCATACAGTTCCTGTTGAATTGCCCGAAAATCCTGGGGATTCAATAAATCTCATAATAGAGAAAGATTTGAATTCTATAAATAGACAGTTTGGAGAAACATATGACAGCGTTCAGTTGGCATCTCCCGTAGTTGCAGACAGCATTCAGTTGGCATCTCCCGTAGTTGCAGACAGCATTCAGTTGGCATCTCCCGTGGTTGCAGACAGCGTTCAGTTGGCATCTCCCGTAGTTGCAGACAGTGTTCAGTTGGTATCGCCCGTGGTTGCTGACAGTATGCAACAGTCATCGGATACTGCCGTTGTCAGCACACAAATATCTTCGGGAAAGTCAACCGGAATCAACAAATCATCTTCGACGAAAAGCTTAACAAAGAATGTCCAGTCGAAGAAAATGTCTTCAAGCTCAACGAAGACTTCACCCCAGGAGGTTGTTGAGCCAAAGCCTGTCCAGCAGGAAGTGACTGTTGATTCGGTAAGGAGTGCCGATGTGAATGTTCCCGATTCGGTGAAGCAGGTTGCTCAGAGTGTATCTCCTGCAACTTGTCTTGTAGAAGAGACGATAAACTCCAATAGCGATGCGATAATGAAACAGAATGAAGAGATAAGAACTTATCTTATGGTTATTCTCGTACTGTTGTCTCTCTTGTTGCTTGGTGTTGTGTATGCAGTATGGAAACTTTGGAAATGGAGTTCATATATAAGGGCAATCCGCGAAAGTGATATTCAGGAACTCTCGACAAAAACCGACGTGTTGGTTGATGAGTGCCGTAATCTTAAAGATTTTCTGCAGATACTGAAAGGTGACGAAGCATCAGGCCTTTCTGCCCTTTTCTCGGAATTGGATATTCGCATTGCCGACATCAGAAATTCTATCGAAGAGGCTGATATGAAAAACAATGCCAATTTCAATGCTTTGCAAGGTAAATACGATGAGGCTCTTGCCGCAATAACAGTGTGCATCGAACAATATGGACGCAGTTTGGACGAACTTTCATCCTCATTGTCAAGAATAGCAACTGTAAAAGAAGAGTCGGAAGAAAAGCCTGCTGTGAGCAAAGTAGCCTACGATGCAGCTGTTGACAGGTGGATAAATCTGAACAATAAGCTCACAGCTCAAGGAAAGATAAGGAGAAAGATACAGAATATCTACGCACTGTTGGCCGGTCGTGACGTCAGTGACGAGGATGTACAATCGGATTTGTCGGGTCTGGATGAAAATAAGAAAGAGGAGGTAAGTGCTATCGTTTCGGATATACGATTGTTCCGACAGCGATATATGGAAACAATTGAGGGCTGGCTGGCAAATGAACCGGGATGCGGAGACAGGCTCTGTGATGTGGTAAGATTCCCTTATAACGGTACTTTCGATAATGAGCTGGATGAAGATGTCGTAGGCGACCCCATTGCCGATGGTGAAGAGATTGCTTGGGTTGCGTCGCTGGGATATATGTTCCCTGGTTCACATAATGGATGCTATCGTGTGAAAGCAAAGGTATGTGTATGATACGGTGTTGACGGTATACAGGAACGCTATACCGTACTGCATATATGAATGCCTCCAAAAAGTCGGAAATGGACTTTTTGGAGGCGCTTGTATATATTGCACAAGTTGAAAAAGATAGCTTCTTGGGATAAATAACCGATTTCAGTATGTAGGCAAAAAAATATTCTATAAATTTGTATTACAGCAGCAATACTTATTATCTTAGCGCAGACAATGGAAGCATTACGATGATGCTTGGAAAAATATACGGTACGTATCGGATGTGTAGAAATTAATCAATTAAAAGTAAACAATAGTATGGAACGTTTAGTCAAAAGAGAGAAGAGTGCGTTTGCCGTTTGGGCCGGTAAAATCCTGTGCGGATTGTCAATAATAACAATGACATCGTGCGGTAATTGTAATGAGCAGGCTGTTGCCGAGTGTAAGGGTGACAACAGTAAGGCTGTCATTGAAAATATAATGTCCCGTCGCAGTATACGCAAATATAAGCAGCAGCCAGTTGCACGTGATACAATGAAGCTTATTCTTGAGTGTGGAATAAATGCTCCCAACGGACAGAATAAGCAGTCGTGGGAGGTAAGGGTCGTTGACAATGCGGCTACATTGGATAGAATTAAAGAGGCTATGTCTGCCGGACGTGATATGAACGTCGGTTCCTGTTTCCGTAATGCTCCTGTGATGACATTCATTGCCCGCGATAAGTCCTATGATTTCTCGGCATACGATTGCGGATTGCTTGCCGAGAATATGATGCTGTCTGCAAACTCTCTGGGAGTCGGTTCTATATGTCTTGGCAGTCCTGTACGCTTCATAATGGACAGTCCCTGCAAGGACGAAATTCTGGCTATGCTCGGATTCAGCGAAGGATATGAATTGTGCCTGTGTGTGGGCTTCGGTTATGCCGATGAGGCTCCTGCTGCAAAGCCGCGCGACTGGAACAAGATAAAGTTCATCGACTAAGCAACATTATGAGTCTGCAGGGACAATAGCTGTGGACGAATTTCAGTGTGCTATTTATAAAAAGCAATGTGTACGAATGGTAAATTTGGCACATTGCTTTAATTTTTCCATTCGCTCTTGTGAATTATATTGCTCGCTTGTTTATATATTTGCGATAATCGCGAATATACACTGCGCTCGCTGTGAAAAAATACGAAGCAAGTTTCATATTTCTCGCTCGCTTGTTTATATATTTGTAAAATTTGTAAAAACTAAGGACAAACAGGGAATTATATTGCTATGATAGAAAATATGCTGTTGCCGCATATCAGTGAGCGTTTCAGGGACGAGGAATATTATCGCGAGGGGCATTTGCGCATCATCAATGCATTGCCCTGCCGCAGGGTGCTTGGACTCCATTTGCCCGAAATGAAGAAAATTGCACAGGAACTGTGTCGCAAGGACTGTAAAGGATATATACGGGCATTCGAAGAGGCTGAACACAATGCTTTGGTCTACGAAGAGTTGCTTGTATGGGGATTTCTCATCAACAAGGCAAGGTGTACCATAGAAGAGCGTTTGGCAATGCTCACCTGCTACGTGCCGGTCCTTGACAATTGGGCCGTGTGTGACTCATATTGTGCCAATGCCAAATGGATGGCAAAGAGTGACAAGGATGTGCTATGGAACTTCCTCGACGGATGGTTCGCGTCGCGGCGCGAGTTCGAAGTGCGCTTTGCCGTTGTAGCTGCAATGTCCTACTTCTTGAGTGAGGAGTGGATAGATAGGGTGTTCTGCCGTTTGGATGCTATCGACTTCGATGCAATACAGTCGGAATACCGTACTGCCAAGGGCAGGCCAAAGGTCGCCCAGCAAGGTACCGTACAGGGTGAAAGGCCCTATTATGTGCGTATGGCTGTAGCCTGGTTGTTGGCAACGGCATTGGCAAAGTTTCCCGATGTGACACGCTCTTATGTGAGGGGAGGCCGTTTGCCGCAGGACGTTGTCAATATGTATGTACGCAAGGCGCGCGAGTCGTTCCGTACACGCAACGTGGCAGCGTTGTAGTATGTCAAAATGCCCTTTTGTCACTGTTTCATCATCTTTATGTTTCCTTTTGGATACTCTTGCGTATAGCCTCAGGATAGTATGTGAGGAACTCAACACAATGTCGTTCCATCATAAATTATACGCTGAACTCTGAATAAATTTCAAAAAGAGCCATTAAATGATAAAAAAACGGCTTTTTTATTTGGAGTATCGTTTTAATGCTTATATTAGCCTATGCAATGACAATGTGGTGAATGTCACTTTTACATTGTTTTGCGATAAAGAATGACAAAGTGAAACCATTAAAATCAAAAGAGATGAAAACACGTCTTGAACACGATTCTCTTGGCGAGATACAGGTCCCTGCCGATGCGTATTATGGAGTACAGACTCTTCGTGCAATTGAGAATTTTCACGAGATAAGCGGTATAACCATAAGTGACCACCCGTATTATGTAAAGGCGCTTGCGCAGGTTAAATGGGCTGCAGCACACGCCAATATGGAGCTAGGCACGTTGGATACCACAATAGGCAATGCTATAAAAGCTGCCTGTGAAGAGATTATAGGAGGTGCTCTTGTCGACCAGTTCCCCGTCGACCTCATACAAGGCGGTGCAGGTACATCTACCAATATGAATATAAACGAGGTGGTGGCCAATAGGGCATTGGAGATTCTGGGACACCAGAAAGGTGAGTATCAGTACTGTCACCCCAACGACCACGTGAATCTGTCACAGTCGACAAATGACGCCTATCCCACTTCGTTCAAACTCTGTTTCATATATCACAACGACGACCTTGTTGAGGAACTCAAGAAACTTGTAGCATCGTTCCGTGCAAAAGGCAAGGAGTTCGACGGAATACTCAAGATGGGACGTACCCAGTTGCAGGATGCCGTTCCTATGACATTGGGACAGGAGTTCGAGGCTTTTGCAGCAACGCTCGAAGAGGAAATTCTGCGCCTTAACGAGGCTGCAAAGCTATTTCTCGAGGTGAATATGGGTGCTACCGCCATAGGTACAGGAATAAATACCGAGCCGGGATATGCAAAGGCTTGTGTCGATGCGCTTGCCCAGGTAACGGGCAGGGAGTTTGTTCTTGCAAGCAACCTTGTCGAGGCTACCCCCGATGCCGGTTCGTCGGTAATGTACTCTTCGGTGCTCAAGCGTATGGCTGTAAAGCTCTCCAAGATTTGTAACGACCTTCGCCTGCTCTCGAGCGGTCCCCGTTGTGGCCTGAACGAGATTAATCTGCCACCAATGCAGCCCGGTTCGAGCATTATGCCCGGAAAGGTCAATCCCGTTATTCCCGAGGTTGTCAACCAAATCTGTTTCCGCGTCATAGGAAACGACCTTACTGTGACATTCGCAGCCGAGGCTGGACAGTTGCAGCTCAATGTGATGGAGCCGGTACTTGTACACGCTATAATTTCATCTATACGTATGTTGCTCAAGGGTATGGCCCGTCTGCGCACACTCTGTGTCGATGGCATTACAGCCAACGAGGGTCACTGCCGCGAACTTGTATTGGGTAGTATTGGTATTGTGACAGCGCTTAATCCTACACTCGGATACGAGAACTCGGCCAAGATTGCAAAGAGGGCACTCAAGGAGAACCGCAGTGTCTACGACCTTGTCCTCGAGGAGCAGCTTCTTACAAAAGAGGAACTCGATGAGCTTCTGCGTCCCGAGAATATGATTGCTCCGCACAAGTTCTATTCGCAGAAGAAATAATTCCCTATTGTCTATACCAGTCGCTCTTTTCAGCAGGAGCGGTTATATAATAATTAAGTAGTTTTGTATTTGACAAGTTTCGGTTCCGTCTGTAGTGATACATACGGAACCGTTTATATTGTGCAGTCCTGGATTTGCTGTCGCGTTATTGAACAGACATCAGAGGCAACTGGATGCGGTTGCCTCTGATGTCTGTTCTGCAATACTTGGTTTTCCTCTCCTATTCAAAATCAAGCTCTCCGAAGAATTCGGGGCGGTGGAAGCTTGGCTCGGGCCAGTCAATGGCATTCCACGAAATGAAATGCGGAGTGGGGAGGTTGTCGCCGCATTTGTAGAAATTGGCACGCATCTTCTTGCCGTTCCAGCTATCCACACCACTGCGGAATAGTGCTGTTGCAGGGATAATCTCAATGATGCTCCAACTGTTCTCTCCCTCGCGCAGCGGGAAATTCTCGTTGCCCAACGAGGGGATACGCTCTATTGTGCCGAGAACGTCGAGCGAAGCATCCTCTTTGGCTGCACCTGCGGGGTGCCATCCCAAGAGCATCTTGCCGATGCAGGTGCACTCAAAGTTGTAGTAGTCCATATTGCCTTCGGGCGATACAAAGAACTCGACGCAGGGGTCGGTCCATATTTTACCGAAATCTTCGGTAACGAGCGTGTGGATATCCTTCTCGGTCACATCGAACCTGATGTAAAGATTGTCGCCGTCGTGAAAAAGCTTGAAACCGACTTTGGGAGTATAGGGGTACGATGCCTCCCAGTTGCAGCAGTCTATGGCATTGGGCGCAAGTGTTGCGAATATCTTTTCTAACTCCTTGCCGCATTTGCAGGCGGGGATAATCTTGGGTATTGTAATCTTTTTCATAATTTAGTTTTTGGTTAGGTCGTTTGTGCGAAGATAATGCTATTTTCTTAAACCCCGTTTCCTGTCTGTTGTTTTTTTCGATAATTTATAGAACCTCCCATAAATAGCCGCGGCAGAATTACTCTGCCGCAACCTCCTTGACAATTGCAACGCGACGGTTGCTGTAGACTCCTGCTCCCAAACGGTTCATAATGTATTGTAGCGCCTTCTGTGCCTTTACCGAGTTGCCCGACGCATCGAGTGGGGGCGAGAAGGCTGCAATGCCGAATCCTCCCGGAAGCACACCCATTATGCCACCGCCTACGCCGCTCTTTGCCGGAAGCCCCGAGGTGAACATCCAGTCGCCTGTATGTTCGTAAAAGCCTACTGCCGATAGCAACGCAACCACACGTGGGGCGTGTGCCGCGTTGAACACCCTTCGGCCCGTGCAGGGGTTCACTCCGTTGTTGGCGATGGTGGCAGCGCACACTGCGAGCTGACGGGTGTTTACACCAAGCGAGCATTGCCGCGTGTAAAGGTCGAGCGACAGAGTGGGGTCGTCGTATATGCGGTTGTAGCTCTTGAGCAGCCAGGCTATTGCGCGGTTATTGTGGTTGCTCACACTCTCGGAACGGTACAGCTCCTCTATCAGCTTGCATTCGCTGCCGCACAGCTCCGCTATGTTCCCGGTGATGGCCTGCCACTTCTCTTCGCTGTTGCCTATGGGCTGAACCATACTCACTGCCGATATTGCTCCTGCATTCACGAGCGGTGTGCTCGGATGGTTCTTCTCCAGCAGTATTGCCATAATGGAGTTGAACGGCATATCCGTTGCGTCGGCACCAATCATATGCAGAAGCGTGTCGGCACCATACTGCTTTAGCACGAGTATTGCTGTCATAACTTTCGAC
>JAFYSC010000187.1 GCA_017546635.1 Bacteroidaceae bacterium
CTCATTGTATTGGGGTTTGAATAAAAAGAGCTATTTTTAGGCTTGCGAAGGCTCAAAAACCGCAGTTTACTTATGGTAAATGAGGATTTTTGAGACAAGCGTAACAACAAAAGAGCCTTTTTAGTCATCCCCTTATTTTATATAAGATAAGGAGTAGATGATATTACATAGCTACCGAGGAATTCAAACATTAGCAAAGAAGTGCCCAACGGGCTTAATGCGGAGCGGTGAGGAGTTCGAAAGCACAACATTCCAACTAATGATATAACACGCTATATCATTACTCAAAAAATAAATTTTTTATAGAAATTGAACAAGCCTCTAAATATTTTATAATAATTTATTATCTTCGCAAGAATTTAATTTACGCCGAAACTACCCCATAAAAATGGAATACAAATACAAGAACCAAAAGATATACATCGATATACAGGGCGAGGGCGAGCCTGTGCTATTGCTGCACGGCTGGGGATGTACCCACACCATATTCACCCCACTGCAACAGCTTCTTGCACAGCAATATAAAGTATACAATTTCGATTTTCCCGGCTTTGGAGAATCGGACGAGCCGTCGCAGGTGTGGGGTACCGAGGAGTACACCCGTATGGTAGAAGCATTTGCACGGGAGAACGGCATAAAGCGTCCCGCACTCGTGGGACACTCTTTCGGAGGACGCATAAGCATCATTTTTGCCTCGCGCAACGAGACAAGCCGCGTGGTGCTTGTCGACGCTGCGGGAATAAAGCCCAAGCGCCCCTTCAAATACTATTGGAAAGTATATACATTCAAGATACTCAAATGGCTGTGCAACACATTCCTGCCCAAAAAGACAGCACAGGCGATCATCGGCAAACGGCGCAAGGGGGCAGGCTCGTCCGACTACAACAACGCATCGCCAATGATGCGCGCGATACTATCCAAGGTAGTCAACGAGGACCTCACCCCGCTATTGACTGCAATAAAAGCCCCCACCCTGCTCTTTTGGGGAAACAACGACACTGCAACCCCGCTGAGCGACGCAAAGACAATGGAGCGCCTGATACCCGACGCAGGGCTTGTGATAGCACACGGCACGGGACACTTCTCGTTCCTTGAGAATGCAGGACTCTTTGCCACTGTAATGAAGAACTTTTTTAATATAAAATAATGATGGACAGCATAATACTTGCACACACACTTATTGCCGCACTCCTGTATCTGTTGATGGCAAAGTACGACATCCATATGTTCCAGTTGAGTTCGTACCGCAACAGCAGATATTTCCGTTGGCTGGTGCCCGGCAATATTATCTCTATAAAAAGAGTGTTTACCCTTGTGGCTCTTGTGGCAGCATTCACAAGCGGCTACTACGCGCTGGGATTCATCAGCGGCATTACAATAATAGCAATGGTACACGCCCTGCGCGAGAAGTTCAAGACACCGCTCGTGTACACAATGCGCGTAAAGAGACTGTTTGCAACAAACATCATCCTGTTTGCGGCAGTGGCAATAGCCGCACTGCTCCTTGCAGGCCGTTGGGCAACGCTTGCAATTGGGCTGTCGCTTGTATTCTCCAACTTTATAATGTTGCTTGCCAACCTTATAAACACCCCCATCGAGAAGGCCATCAACCGCCACTACTACAACGATGCAAAGAGAATCATCGAGAGCCATAAAGGACTTATAATCATAGGTGTTACAGGCAGTTTCGGCAAGACAAGCACCAAGAACTACCTTGCAGGAGTACTTGCCGAGAAATACAACGTACTGGTGACACCGGGCAACTTCAACACCCTATTGGGAGTGATACGCACCATACGCGAGCAGTTGCGCCCCTACCATCAGGTATTCATAGTGGAGATGGGAGCCAAACAGCCCAACGACATAAAGGAGATATGCGACCTTGTGCACCCCACGATAGGTATAGTTACCGCAGTGGGCGAGATGCACCTGGAGACATTCAAATGCGTGGAGAACATACAAAAGACAAAGTTCGAGCTCATTGACTCGCTGCCTGCCAACGGCTTGGGAGTAATAAACATCGACTCGGAGCTTATAAAGAGCCACAAGAGAGCATCGGAAAACTGCCGTATGCTGAGATATGCCGTAGAGAGCAATGCCGATTACCGTGCAACGGATGTTGCATACAACGGTAACGGAGTATCGTTCACCCTGTCGACAAACGGCGAGAGATACGAGAGCCGCCTGCTGGGTAGCGGCAACCTGCTCAACATACTGGCAGCAATAGCTGTGGCCGACCACCTGGGCGTACCCGTACAGAAGCAGAAGAATGCCATTGCGCGCCTGCAGCCCGTGGAGCACCGCCTGTCGATGAAGCGTACAGGCGGAATAATAGTGCTCGACGATGCATACAACTCGAACCCGATGGGTGCCAAGATGGCATTGGAGGTACTAAAGAACTTCAAGGTGGACGAAGGCAACAAACGTATAATAGTAACCCCGGGCTTTGTGGAGATGGGCAGCCGTCAGGCACAGGCGAACAAGGAGCTGGGCAAGCATATTGCTGCGTGTGCCGACTATGCGATTGTGGTGAACGCCACCAACCGCGAGGCTATAAGCAGCGGAATAACAGAGGGCGGTATGCCCGCCGGAAAGGTGTTCCTTGCCGACTCGCTGAACGAGGCGCGTGCACACCTTGGCACAATACTCAAAATGGGCGACGTGGTGCTATACGAGAATGACCTGCCCGACAACTTCAAGTAATGGAATAAAATAAAAAAAGATATACAGCAATGAAAACAAATGTAGGCGTAGTATTCGGCGGACGCTCCGTCGAGAATGAGATTTCGGTTATCACAGCCAACCAGGCAATACAGGCTATGGATAGGGAGAAGTACAACATCATCCCCATCTACATAACAAAAGAGGGTAAGTGGTACAGCGGCGAGGCGCTGTTCAACGTAGCGAACTACCGCGACACAAAGAAGCTGCTATCGATGTGCGAAGAGGTGTATATGAAGCCCATCTACGGCGACAACAACCTGTACCGCACAAAGAAAGGATTTTTCCAGAAAGAGGTGGTGGCAACACTCGACGTCATTCTGCCCGCACTGCACGGCACCAACTGCGAGGACGGCACATTCCAGGGAGTAATGGAGTTCTCGGGAATACCCTACACAGGCTGCAACACCCTTGCATCGGCCAACGGAATGGATAAAATCACAATGAAGATGATTCTCAAGGAGTGCGGCATTCCCGTAGTGGACTACTGCTGGTTCAGCGACAAGGAGTGGGACGACAAGAAAGAGGCTACCGTGGAGAGAATAGAGGAGAAGCTGGGCTACCCCGTGATTGTAAAGCCTGCCAACAGCGGTTCGAGCGTGGGCATACGTGCGGCACACAACCGCGAGGAGCTGCTCGACGCCATCGACTATGCAATATCATTCACCAGCCGCGTCATCATAGAAAAATACGTACAGAAACTGAAAGAGGTGAACTGTGCCGTGCTTGGCAACTACTACGAGTGCCAGCCCTCGGTGTGCGAGGTTCCCGTGCGCAGCGGCGAGATTCTCTCATATCAGGACAAATATATGAACGGCGGCGGCAAGCAGTCGCAGGGAATGCAGTCGACAGTGCGCGAGATTCCTGCCAACCTGCCCGAGGAGAGCACCAAGTTCATTCAGAATGCCGCCTGTGAGACATTCCGCGCACTCTCGTGCGACGGCGTTGCCCGCATCGACTTCATAATAGACGAGGCGACAGGCGAAATATTCGTGAATGAGATTAACACAATCCCCGGCTCACTCTCGTTCTACCTGTGGGAGTACAGCGGAATAAACTTCGGCACACTCATCGACAAGCTTATAGACATTGCACTGAGACGCAAGCAGGACGCAGGCTTCAAGGCTGTCAACTACGGAGAGAACATATTTGCAGCAGGCAACAGCGGCGGTGCCAAGATGGGTGGAAAAATGGGTGGTAAGTTCGGAAAATAGAATTGTACATAAACAAGAATGGCTGTGTCAATTTTATTTTGGCGCAGCCATTTATAGTATATTCCTATTTCCTACCGCGCATCAGCGGACAGCCAAATGACATATATAAATATCAAGACTTTGGCGCTCCTCTTAAAGAGGAGCTGTCAGCTTGGCTGACTGAGGAGTTCGGCAAATACCCGCTTTATCACTGCTTAAATCATAAAGAGAACCTGCGTATAAACAAAATAAACAAAACAATGAGAAATATAGCCTTTTTACTACTGCTGCTGCTCACATTGCCGCTGTACGCAGCCGAGGAGGATATGACCCTTACAACCCCCACAGGCAACATATACGGTAAGCTGCTCCTGCCCCAGGGAGAGCAGCCCTGCCCCGTAGTGCTGCTGATAGCCGGCAGCGGACCTACCGATATGAACGGAAACACCATAGGCAGCGACTACAACAGCAACTCGCTGCTGTACCTTGCCCAGGAGCTCGCCAAGGAGGGCATCGCTACTGTAAGGTACGACAAACGAGGCATAGGAAAGAGTGCCGACGCCGGTACAAGCGAGGAGGATTTACGCTTTGAGCACTACATTGACGACGCTGTGTTGTGGTGCGAGCTGCTCGCCGGCGACAAGCGCTTTACACAGATATCAATAGCGGGACACAGCGAGGGTTCGCTCATTGGAATGGTGGCAAGCGGCAAGAGCGACAAAGTGAAGTCCTACATATCAATTGCAGGCTGCGGAACACCCGCATACACCCTAATAGAGGAGCAGCTGGGCAAGCAGGCAACCGCCCTGCAGGCCGAGGCCGAGAGAATAAACAGCCACCTGCGCCGTGGCGAGACGGTAGATGACATTCCACAGCTTCTGAAGGCACTCTACCGCAAGAGCGTACAGCCCTACCTCATCTCGTGGTTCCGCTACGACCCCGCCAAGGAGATTACCAAGCTGAAGATACCCGTACTTATATTACAGGGTGACAAGGACATACAGGTGAGCACACGCGAGGCGCAAAAGCTCTTTATGGCACGTATGCTATCGTCGTTCTACATAATAGAGAATATGAACCACGTGCTAAAACACTGCGAAAGCGACAATATGCTCACACAGCTCGAGACATACAAAAGCCCCTCGCTTCCCGTAAAGCGTGAACTAATAGACAGGATAAGCAGTTTTATTAAGCAATGAGCAACAATATAGACATATACACCCCACAGAGCGGGAAAAGCCTTGAGCTACCACTCTCCGAGGAGCGCGTGGCAGCAGGATTCCCTTCGCCTGCCGACGACTATGCAACCCTGAAGCTCGACCTCAACCGCGAACTAATAAAGAACCCTGCATCGACGTTCTACGCACGTGTAAGCGGAGTATCAATGATTGACGAAGGCATCAACGACGGCGACCTCCTGGTGATAGACAAGAGCCTCGAGGCGCACGACGGCTGCCTTGCCGTGTGCTACATCGACGGTGAATTTACACTCAAGCGCTTCGAACGCCACAGCGGATACGGGCTGCTAGTTCCTGCAAACAAGGAGTATCGCCCCATAAAGGTTACCGAAGAGAACGATTTTATAATCTGGGGCATTGTAACCTACATAATAAAGAAAGTGTAGGATGTTCGGACTGTGCGACTGCAATAACTTTTTTGTGTCGTGCGAGAAGGTGTTCAACCCCTCGCTCGAAGGACGTCCCGTCGTTGTGCTCAGCAACAACGACGGTTGCGTAGTGTCGCGCAGCAACGAGGCAAAGGCAATAGGGATAAAGATGGGGCAGCCGCTCTATCAGATACGCGAGCTTGTGAAGAGAGAGAATGTATCGGTGCACTCGGCCAACTACCATCTGTACGGCGATATGTCACAACGCGTGATGTCCATTCTCAGGAGCAACGTGGAGCACATTGAGATATACTCGATAGACGAAGCCTTCCTGCGCCTCGACGGCCACCCCACCGAAAAGCTCAAGGAGCTGGGCGAGAAACTCGCACGCACCGTGCGCAAGGGTACGGGAATACCTGTTAGCATTGGAATATCGCCCACAAAGACCCTTGCAAAGATAGCGAGCAAGCTGTGCAAGAAATACCCCAAGCTCAACAGCGCCTGTCTTATGTACCGTAGCGAGGATATAGACAAGGTACTCTCCACCTACCCCATCGGGGACGTGTGGGGCATCGGCAGGCGGCATACAAGAATGCTCGACAGTTGTTACATACGAACAGCCGCCGAATTCTGCGCACTGAGCGAGGAGTGGGTGCGCAACCGAATGAACATCAACGGAGTGCGCACGTGGCACGAGCTGCAGGGCACCCCCTGCATAGAGTTCAGCCACCAGACAGCCGACAAGCAGAGCATCAGCGTGTCGCGCTCCTTTTCCAAGGAGCTGTACACATTGGAGGAACTGCACGAGACAATATCGACCTTCTCGTCCATAGCAGCCGAGAAACTGCGAAAGCAAGGTTCCGTAGCGCAGCAACTGCAAGTGTATATATACACCAACCGCCACCGCGACGACCAGCCGCAATACTACGAAGCGGCAACGACACGCTTCATAGCCCCCACCGACAGCACGTTGGAAATCACAAAAGCCGCCATAGAACTGTTGCAGCAGATATTCCGCAACGGCTACGGCTACAAGAAGAGCGGGGTGACACTGAGCGAAATTACACCCAACAACGCCATTCAAGGCGAGCTCTTCGACACTGTTGACCGCCCCAAGCACAAGAAGCTGATGGAGGCAATAGACCGCATCAACTCGTCGCAAGGACCGCAGGCTGTGAAACTTGTGTCACAGGGCAGCATCACCGACCACACCAACCGTCAATATCTGTCGCCACAATACACCACCTCGTGGGACGACATTCTCATCATCAACGTATAGCCGATAATTTTATAGAGGCATAGCAGATTATTCGGATTATTTTACTATCTTCGCAAATTAGAGGTACATTGCATTATAATGCAGTGCAAAAACCGACGGACACAGAGAGGATAAAACAATTCTTATTAAATAATACTACTATGTCTAAGAACAAACTAATGAGCACTCTGATGCTTACACTTGCTGCAATTTTCTTTGCTACAAGCATTATGGCACAGACTGTATTTGAGAAAGGCAAGCTCTACCACGTTTACGCATCGGGCGACAAGGAGAATGTCGTAACCGAGCAGAAGGACAACGCGGTATCGCTCACCAACTACGAGAAAGGAAACGCAGCCCAGTTCTGGAAGATTTCGGAACTTTCGGGCAGCTGGCGCATCATCAACCCAGTGACAAACAAGGCATTGCGCGTAAACGGCAGCCGCGTTGAACTTGGCGAGAACAACGGTTCAGACGAGGCTCAGTTGTGGAAGTACGAGAACGGACTTCTCATTCCCTCGAACAGCCCCAACGTAGCAGTTGCAAAATCAAAGGGCAAGCTCGTCCTCATCAGCAAGGAGAAGGCTGCAAGCCACAAGGCGGCGCAGTTCCGCATCGAGGAGTCGGAGTACGCCGGCTTCGACGACGACCTAACCTACCGCATACACTGGGCAGGTGACGCATCTGTTGTCATTGGCAGCAACGACTCGGGCGAGAACAACGCACGCATCGTGGGCGAGGAGCTCAATGCCGACAACCGCGGCCAGTACTGGAACGTAAAGACCATCGACCTGCACACATTCGCTGTGGAGAACGCTTTCTATGGACAGAACTTTGATGACGGCGGCGACAACGCAAGCATCGACTATCTGCTCCAGTGGCCCGCAGTAGCAGGCGTGTGGAACAACGCAAAGTTCCGCTTCGAGCCTGTTGAGGGTGCGAAGGGCAAGTTCCTCATCGTATCGGCAGGTAAAGAGGGCACAATGTACGCACTCAAGGAGGGCCGTATGATGAGAGTGGCAAAGAATCCCGCCGACAGCACAGCGTGGTTCACATTCGAGCAGGTTGAGAAGCCCAAGATTGCATCGCCCAAATGGGAGGACGAGACTGTCTTTGCCGAGAACAAGGAGCGTGGTGTTGCAACATATATGCCCTACAACAACAAGGCCGAGATGCTCGCCGACGCAGCATACTACGCAACACCCTGGACCGAGCCCGTCAACAGCCGCTACCAGAGCCTCAACGGAATGTGGAAGTTCAACCTTGTGAGCGAGCCCTCACAGCGTCCTCTCGACTTCTTCGAGGCAGGCTACGACGTTGCCTCTTGGGACGAGAGTCCCGTTCCCTCGAACTGGGAGATGCACGGCTACGACAAGCCCATCTACAACAACGTGGAGTATCCCCACTCAAACACACCTCCCTTCATCAACGCACGCCCCGGCTTCAACGATGGCGGCAAGAACTACGGCATCAATCCCGTAGGTTCATACGTACGTACATTCGAGATTCCCGAGAACTGGGACGGCCGCCGCACATTCATCCACTTTGGCGGTATCTACTCGGCAGCCTTCGTATGGCTCAACGGTGAGTATGTCGGTTACACACAGGGTGCGAACAACGTTGCAGAGTTCGACCTTACCAACTATCTGAAGAAGGGCGAGAACAAACTTGCC
>JAFYSC010000188.1 GCA_017546635.1 Bacteroidaceae bacterium
GTTATAGGAATTACACCTCGGGTAAATCCTCCTTGGCAACCTCGTCGAGCCTATCCTCCCACAGATAATAGCGGGTATCCCTGACAAGTTGTTTCGAGAGAATAAAAAGAGGAATTACATTGGGGATAATCATAAATGCAGCAGCGGTTGTTCCCAGGTTCCACACAAGCTGCAAAGGCATTATAGCACCTATAAAGGTTGCAACAACCCACAGAATGCGGAAGTTGCGCACGGCCTTAGCGCTGCTTTTGCCATAAATGAACTCTATTGATTTCTCGCCGCAATAGGTCCAGCCGAGCACAGTGCTGAATGCAAAGGTAAATGTGATTATTGTGAGAAGATGCGAACCAATCGAAGGTATCTGCTCAAACGCCTTTTGCATAACCATTCCGTTAGAGGTGTCCGACCAGTCGAATCCAATGGCGAGCATACTGCTCACCGCAACTATGCCTGTGAGCGTACACACTACAACTGTGTCCCAAAAAGTAGTGGTAGAGGAGATGAGCGCCAGACGCACCGGGTTACGCGACTTTGCAGCCGCTGCAATAATTGCAGCCGAACCCATTCCCGACTCGTTCGATAGCAATCCTCGGCTGACACCGTACTGCAATGAAATCATCATACCTCCAACAGCGCCGCCACCAATGGCAACGGGGTTGAACGCACTCTTTACAATGAGCACACAAGCCTGCCATATATATTCGTGGTTAATGGCGAGCAATGCAATACAGCCGAT
Organism: Bacteroidaceae bacterium; assembly: GCA_017546635.1. Lineage (GTDB taxonomy): Bacteria > Bacteroidota > Bacteroidia > Bacteroidales > Bacteroidaceae > HGM04593. Next base: position 737 of record JAFYSC010000188.1, read on the forward strand.
AAGATAAACGATAGTCATAAGCGGCACAAGACCCTCGCAGACACGCGAAATTCCCTTGAGTCCAAAGAATACTACCGAACAAACGGCAAGGGTAAGCACGGTTGCCGTCAGATAGATATCCACATCGTATGCCTCTTTTAGAGTCTCGGCAATGGCATTGCACTGAATGAAATTGCCTGCACTGAATCCCATTATTAGCGTAAACACACAAAAGATAATAGCGAGCGACTTGAGGTTCATAGCCCTGCTGAGCACATACATAGGACCGCCCGACACCGAACCGTCCTTGCGCTTCACGCGGTATTTCAATGCCATAAGCGACTCGGCATATTTTGTGGCAATACCAAGCACACCCGTCAGCAAGCACCACAAAAGAGCACCCGGACCACCAATGACAAGGGCGCTGGCAACACCCACAATGTTACCCGTGCCTATTGTTCCGGCAAGGGTGGTTACAAGCGCCGCGTAAGGGCTCACGTCACCCTCGGCTCCTTTCTCGCTCTTTACCGACAGGCGTATGGCCTTGAATGTATATCTTTGCGGAAAGCGCAATTTGAAAGTGAGGAAAAGGTGGGTGCCTAGCAGTACGAGCAGCATAGGCCAACCCCAAATAATATCGTTTATACCCTGTACCCACACGTTGAACTCTTCGAAGAGAGTCTCAATCCACAATCTTAGTTCGTTGAAATTCATCCTTAATATATTTTATGTCCATTCAATTCTATGCTCAGGCAAAAAGAAGCGCAAAGATACAATAATTTATTGAATTATAATAACAAGACGCTCAATTAACCTTATTTGTGGGTAGTGTTAACGTGTTGTGCAAATGCTGTTTTTTAGATTCAATCCTTCCTGCAGTTCGGTAAACGTTTGTTGTGGAATTCAGCTGAACTTGCTGGGCTCGCCCAATTGTAAGATTGTCCTTTTCACTTTCGGACGGCAACCTTTGGACACAAATCCATAAATGCAACAAGCACTGGGGGCGCGGCGTTAAGCTTTAGCTGCATCAAATATGGAATGGGAGTCGGCAAAGAGATTGAGAAACTGTCGACAGCTTTGTAAATGACTGTCCGTATATTTTGTTGAAAAGGAATGGCCTGTTTTTATGGCATAATCGCTCTTGTTTATTAACTTTGCAGTCGCTTTAGACACAATCAACAAGAATACAGTTATTTTGATGGAAGAAAATAAAACACCCAAGAAAAGGACGCGTGCGGCCCGAACCGAAAGTGTGGCGCCGTTGATGAGCGAATATGGACATTTGCAACCGCAGGCATTGGAACTCGAAGAGGCAGTTCTCGGTGCGCTTATGGTTGACAGTGATGCCATCGGACGACTTGGAAACATACTCAAGCCCGAATCGTTCTATGACAAGCGTAACCAACTGCTTTTTGGCGCAATACAGGAGATGGACCTTAACGACCGCCCCATTGACATTCTCACCGTTACCGAGTTCCTTAAACTCAAAGGTATACTCGAGGAGGTTGGCGGCCCTATGTATATTGCACAGCTCACAAGCAAGGTGGTATCGTCAATCAATATCGAGTATCACGCAAATATCATCGCGCAGAAGAAACTCGCCCGCGACCTCATTCGCTTTACCAGCAAGACACAGGAACAGGCTTTTGACGAGACACAGGATGTGGACGAGCTTATGCAGCAGGCCGAGTCGGAACTGTTCGAGATTTCGCGCCACAATATGAAACGCGACTTTACGCAGATAAATCCTGTCATAAAGCAGGCCTACGAGCAGATTCAGACAGCATCGAAGAATACAAGCGGTATCAGCGGACTCAGCACCGGCTACCACCGTCTGGACAAGGTACTCTCGGGTTGGCAGCCCACCGACCTCATTATCCTTGCTGCACGTCCTGCGATGGGTAAGACTGCGTTTGCTCTCTCGCTCATACGTAATATGGCTGTGGACCAGGGCATTCCCGTGGGTATGTTCTCCCTTGAGATGGGTAACGTGCAGCTTGTGCAGCGTCTCATCTGTAACGTGTGCCAGATTGCCGGTGACAAGATACGTAGCGGACAGCTCGAGCGTTACGAGTGGGGACAGCTCGACAGCAAGATTACCGCGCTCGAGGGTGCACCACTGTATATCGACGACACCCCGCAGCTGTCGGTGTTCGAGTTGCGTTCAAAGGCCCGCCGTATGGTGCGCGAGTATGGCGTGAAGATGATTTTCATCGACTACCTACAGCTAATGACAGCAAACACGGGCAAGGGCAGCCGTCAGGAGGAAATCAGTACAATCTCGCGTTCGTTGAAGGGTCTTGCCAAGGAGTTGAACATTCCCATTATGGCGCTCAGTCAGTTGAACCGTAACCTTGAAGGACGTGAGGGAGTAGAGGGAAAGCGCCCGCAGCTGAGTGACCTCCGTGAGTCGGGAGCCATTGAGCAGGATGCCGATATTGTAATGTTCGTGAACCGTCCCGAGTACTTCCACATATACAAGGACGGCGATTTCGACTGGCGCGGAAAGGCCGAGATTATCATTGCAAAGCACCGTAACGGTGGACTCGACAATATTCCTCTTATCTTCCGCAAGGAGTATGCGCGTTTTATGAACCTAGACGACGAGTCGCTTGCTCCTCCCGTTCCCACGGATGCCCCCATTGTGCTTGGCTCAAAGGTCAACGCCTCGTCGTTCGAGCCGATGGGCAACTCGGTGCCGCCGCTTCCCGATTATCTGCAGGACTCTGCACCCACAGACATTATACCCGGTCCCGGTGGCGACGAACCGTTGCCGTTCTGATGCAGTAGGCACATTGTCCTTGCTGTGGGATATATATTTCAACGGCACTGTACCAAAAAATATATCTTGGTGCAGTGTCGTTGGATTTTATTTTGTATCTTCGCGACCGATAATTGATTTGAACAAAAATATAACAACAATAAAATGGGTAAAATTATTCTTACAGGCGACCGTCCTACAGGACGTTTGCATCTTGGACACTATGTAGGCTCGTTGCGCCGTCGCGTGGAGCTGCAGAATTCCGGCGAATTTGAGAAAATCTTCATAATGATTGCCGATGCTCAGGCGCTGACCGATAATGCCGACAATCCCGAGAAGGTGCGTCAGAATATCATCGAGGTTGCACTCGACTATCTGTCGGTGGGTATTGACCCCTCGAAGAGCACAATCTTCATACAGTCGCAGGTAGCCGAACTTTGCGAGCTTGCCTTCTACTATATGAATCTCGTTACAGTGTCGCGCCTGCAGCGTAACCCCACAGTGAAGACCGAGATCCAGATGCGTAACTTCGAGACAAGCATTCCTGTAGGATTCTTTACCTATCCCATCAGCCAGGCTTCGGACATCACCGCCTTCCGTGCTACCACAGTACCCGCGGGTGAGGACCAGCAGCCTATGATTGAGCAGGCGCGTGAGATTGCACGCCGCTTCAACGGAATATACGGCGACACACTCGTTGAACCCGAGATTCTGTTGCCCGACAATGCTGCTTGTCTGCGTCTGCCGGGAACCGACGGTAAAGCCAAGATGAGCAAGTCGCTAGGCAACTGCATCTACCTCTCCGACACTGCCGAGGAGCTCCGTCAGCACGTGATGGGTATGTACACCGACCCCGACCACCTGCGCGTTCAGGATCCCGGAAAGGTGGAGGGCAACACCGTGTTCACCTACCTCGACGCATTCTGTAAGCCCGAGCATTTTGCCGCTTATCTTCCCGATTATCCCAACCTCGACGAACTGAAGGCGCATTACCGCCGCGGCGGATTGGGCGACGTAAAGGTGAAGAAATTCCTCATTGCCATACTCGAGGAGGAGCTTGCGCCCATACGTGCACGCCGCAAGGAGTGGGAACAGAATATTCCCGAGGTATACCGTCTGTTGAAGGAGGGTAGTGACGCAGCGCGTGCAGTTGCTGCCGATACTCTTGCCGATGTACGCCGCGCAATGAAAATCAACTACTTCGAGGACGAGGAACTCATTGCCGAGCAGGCACGCAAGTTCCGTGGCGAATAATAGGCTATCAATATAAAAGACTTAAGGATGTATCTGCTTGGAAACGGGCAGATACATCTTTTGTTATGGCAATTGGCTCTCAAGATTGTCTGCTGCTTGCCAATTGTTGGGAAGAAACGATATTTTTTGAAAGAAAATGAGACTGTTAATAAGAAAATTGCAAAAAAAAATGTAATTTCGCAGGTTGAATGGCAAAATAAAAAAGATATAAATAAAACAATATGAATATATCCTATAATTGGCTCAAGGAGTATGTCGATTTCGATATGACTCCCGAAGAGGTTTCGGCAGCGTTAACCTCAATAGGTCTGGAGACAGACGGAGTAGAGGAGGTGCAGACAATAAAAGGCGGTCTCGAAGGACTTGTGATAGGCGAGGTCCTCACTTGTATCGACCACCCCGACAGCGACCACCTTCACATAACAACAGTGAATTTGGGCGACGGTAAACCCGTACAGATTGTATGCGGAGCACCCAATGTAGCGGCAGGACAGAAGGTTGTTGTTGCAACCATCGGTACAAAATTGTACGACGGTGACAACTGTTTCACCATCAAGAAAGGAAAAATACGCGGTGCGGAGTCATACGGAATGATATGTGCCGAGGATGAGATTGGAATAGGTACAAGTCACGACGGTATCATTGTCCTTCCCGACAGCGCTGTACCTGGAACACCTGCCAAGGAGTACTACAACATAAAGAGCGAGTACCTGATTGGAGTGGACATCACCCCCAACAGAGCCGACGCTTGCTCGCACTACGGTGTTGCGCGCGACCTCTATGCATACACAATGCAGAATAAGGGCGCGAGTGCTCTCCGCCGTCCCTCGGCCGATGGTTTCAAGGTTGACAGCAACGAGCTCGAGATTGACATCGAGGTACAGAACAGCGACGCTTGCTTGCGTTACGCCGGAGTAACCGTAAAGGGTGTAACCGTTAAGGAGAGCCCCGAGTGGTTGAAGAACAAGCTGCAGATTATCGGCGTGCGCCCCATAAACAATATTGTGGATATTACAAACTATATCCTCCACGCATACGGACAGCCTATGCACTGCTTCGATGCAGACAAAATCAAGGGCGGCAAGGTAGTTGTTCGCACTATGCCCGAGGGTACTCCCTTTGTGACACTCGACGGCGAGGAACGCAAGCTCTCGGAGCGCGACCTTATGATATGCAATGCCGAGGAGCCTATGTGCATTGCCGGTGTATTCGGCGGACTGGAGTCGGGTACAACCGAGGAGACAAAGAACGTGTTCCTCGAGAGCGCATATTTCCATCCCACCTGGGTGCGCAAGACATCGCGCCGCCACGCACTGCAGACCGACTCGTCGTTCCGCTTTGAGCGTGGTACCGACCCCAACTGCGTAATCTATGCGCTCAAGCAGGCAGCAATGCTCATCAAGGAGCTTGCCGGCGGTGAAATTGCAATGGAGATAAAGGACATCTATCCCTCGCCCGTGGCACACTTCCCCGTAGAACTCAAGTACAGCTATGTGAACAGCCTTATCGGTGCCGAGATTGCTCCCGAGACAGTGAAGAGCATCGTCGCTTCGCTTGAGATGGAGATTAAGGAAGAGACTGCCGAGGGTATCACATTGGCAGTGCCTCCCTACAGAGTGGACGTGCAGCGCCCCTGCGACGTGGTAGAGGATATCCTTCGTATATACGGATACAACACTGTGGAGATTGATACAACACTTCACTCTTCAATCATAACAAAGGGTGCCGAGGACCGCTCGCACAAATTGCAGAACCTTGTTTCGGAGCAGCTTGTAGGTTGCGGATTCAACGAGATAATGAACAACTCGCTCACCGCAGCGGCATATTACGACGAGCTCGAGACATATGCAAGCGCCAACCTTGTGCGCCTTATGAACCCCTTGAGCAACGACCTTAACGTAATGCGTCAGACAATGCTCTTCGGCGGTCTTGAGAGTATGCAGCGTAACATTAGCCGCAAATATACCGACCTCAGTTTCTTTGAGTTCGGCAACTGCTACCGCTTCGACGCCGACAAGCGTACACCCGAGAAAATCCTGAGCCCCTACAGCGAGGATTACCACCTTGCATTGTGGATGACCGGCAACAATGTGTCGGCATCGTGGATAGATGCTGGCAGGGCTGTGACAGTATATGACCTCAAGGCCATTGTAGAGCATATCTTCGACCGCCTCGGCTTCAAGACTGCAGCCCGTCTCGTCAGCACGTTCAGCAACGACATATTCGCGGCTGGAATGCAGGTACAGGCACAGGGCAACAAGAAGGTCATTGCACAGCTCGGTATCGTGCGCAAGAAGATTACAAAGCGTTTCGACATCGAGAGCGAGGTGTTCTATGCCGACATCAACTGGAGCGAGCTGATGCGCGCAGTGCGCAATGCAAAGGTAGGCTATGCCGAGATAAGCAAATATCCCGCTGTACGTCGCGACCTTGCCCTTCTGTTGGACAAGCAAGTGACATTCGCACAGATTGAGCAGGTTGCACGTGAGACCGAGAAGAAACTCCTTAAGGAGGTTGCACTCTTCGACGTATACGAAGGAAAGAACCTCGAGGAGGGCAAGAAGAGCTACGCTGTAAGCTTCACTCTGCAGGACGACACACAGACACTGAACGACAAGCAGATTGACA
>JAFYSC010000189.1 GCA_017546635.1 Bacteroidaceae bacterium
AATCGCGCCCACTGTCAGTAGGTTGTTAAGCTATATAGCTTATTTCTTTATCTTGAATGAACGTACAGCCTTACCCTCCTTGAGGATGGTAACGACATATACGCCCTCGCCAAGGTCGGCAAGTGAAACGGTGCGAAGCTCGCCTGCACGTACCTCAACCTTGCTGTTAGAAACAAGTTTGCCGTCTGTTGCAAATACAGCAACGTCGAATGTTCCGTCCTCGGCAAAGAGTACATCGGCCGAGCCGTCGAATGTCTTGGGATATATCATATATCCAGCCTCGGCATTAACATCGTCAATAGCTGTAACAACTATATAATCGGTAACGGTCTTGGTTGTTGAACCCCAAGAGTTGTTTGCTACAACTGTCACGGGGAAGCTGCCGTCGCCGCTGTTATATGTTGCGTTGGCTGTTGTTGCTGTAGAAGCGTTGATACGCGCACCCTCGAGAATCCAACGTGAAGACTCGTACTTGATGGGGAAGCTACCGGTGAGCATAGGAACACCAAGAGCTGTTGTCAACTGGTTCTGCTTGTAGTCGTTGGTCTTGCCGTTCTCCTCTTTACCTGTTGTCATATATCCGCCAGGTACTGCCGCAGCATTCTTACCGCTGTTGGGGAAGTAGATGTAGCCCTCGTTGTCGGTCTTCGACTCCTCGAATGTGAAGTAACCCTCGAGGTTGTCGGGTGCTGTCTGGTAGCCCTTCATAGCCTCCTTAACCTCCTCGGCAGTAAGAGCCTTGCTCCAAATCTGTACCTCGTCGACCCAGCCAGTGAAGCTTGCAAGGTTGGTCATTGAACCACCTACGTAGAACTTGGCCTTCCAGTCCTTGGGAGCTGCACCGCGCGAAGTACCGCTTGCGATGAGCTTACCGTTGAGGTAGAGGCTGAGTGACTTGTTCGACTTCACGGCACAAACGTGATACCACACACCGGGCATCAGACTGTATCCGTCCGAAAGGATATCCACGTCGTTGTTGTGCTCATAGTTTGCGGTTCCTGCTGCAGGACCGTCGGTAGAGAGTGACAACTCGTTGTCGGCATTGTCGCGGCCGATGTTGTTGTTCTTTGCATAGCCTGCGGGACGTATTGCTGTCCACATCTCACCCCAAACGTTCTCGGTCCAAGTCTTGCCGTAGTTACGGTTAACCTTTGTCATAAGAAGCGTACCGAGTGATGCGTGCTCGAACTTCTCTACCTTGAACCACAAAGCGAATGATGTGTTCTTGTACTCGCTCATCACCGCTGCGTCTACTGTAAACTGATAAGGCTCGCTCATATACAGTGACTGTGATACGGTACAGGGTGCATCGGCGTATGTTGTACCGTCGGTAATCTCGGCTGTGAAGTTTACCTCCTGACCGGGACCTGTAACCTCAGTTACATCAGATGTGATGCTGTTGATCTGGGGCAGACGGCCAGTCTCCTCGGGAGTAACAAGGATAAGTGAACGGTTCATAAGTGTCTGTCCGCCAGTTACAACCTCTACGTCGTAGCTGCCGATTGCGGGAAGCGATGTTGTCATTGAAAGAACACCCTTTGCGCTTGCAGCAACCTCGTTGGTAAGTGCATTGTAGATGGTGATGTCTGCTGTGGGGTGGTTGGGGTCCTCGAAACCGATTGTGAACTCCTCGCTGGGCTTGATGACATCCTTGTCAACGGTGAGTGTCTCAATCATTGTAAGGGGCTCTTCAATCTCGCTGCTCCATACAATGTTGCTCTTTGCCTTGCCGTCCTTACCTACTGCGCGTACACCAATCTGCAGTGTCTCGACCTGAGGAATGAGTGTTGCATCAACAACATACGAAGCCCAAGATGTGGTTGTGGTAAGAAGAGTCTCAGCATCACCTTGCTTAACCCAGATCTCGTAGTACCAAGCACCAACCTCCTCGTTGTAGACGGGGCAACCGTCGTACTCGGCGGGACGTGTAGCCGGTGTGGGCATATCGAAGATAACTTTGATGTCGGCACGGTTGTAGTAGCGCTTCATCACCTCGGCGTGTGTAATCTGAGGAGTCTCGGGCTGCTCGTTGAAGCTTGCGGGAATGAATGAGAACTCACCAAGAAGAACCTCGAAGTTAGCATCTGTATCCTTAACCGAGAGACCTATGCAACCGATAACATCGCCTGCAGCGAGGCCTGCCTCCGATGCCTTGATTGTTACGTGGTTCCACTCGCCTGCCTTTACATCACCTGCAACGGGGATATATACAAAGCTGTTCTCGCCATTCTCCTTGGCAACCATAAGCTCAAGGTGTGTTGCACCTGCTGCCTTGGGCTTGAATGTGAGGCTGAACGCGTCGTCAGCATCGGCAACTTCCCATTTTGTGGCAAACAGACGAACGTCAGAACGTGTTGTCGCACCGTGAATCTTAAGACAAGAGCCGCCGAACCAAGCGTCGTCAAATGTGAAGTCCATTGCAACTGCATCGGCAGGAACACTCTTGCCGTCGCCGTTGTCAATCCACCAGCGCCAGGTGGGGAGAAGGTCCTGCATACCGTAGTTGTACCATTTGTGGTTCCAGGTGGTAACGCCCTCGTTGTTCATAAAGCGTCCGTTACCGAGGTTGAAACGTGTAACAAAAGGAAGCTCGTCGAGTGTAGAGCGCTCTATGACAGCCTTTGCGTAGCCGTGCCAGTCGCCAAGGTCGCTGTATGAAGATGTTACAATCTGATTGTTGAGCGCAGGGAGGTTTAGCACATTGCGGTTACCGCCAGAGAAGAGCATCTCCTGTTTCTTCTGATACTCGTTCTGTACGGCATAGTCGCTCTGGCCACCCTCTGTTGAACTTACGTAAAGCTGGTTACGGTCGTGAGCACCCCAAACAACGATGCTGACGGGATACTTCATAAGAACCTCCCAACCAGCATTGCCGTATCTTCCGTAGCCACGTCCCTGCATATCAAAACCGGCATAAACGTCAAACGTTGAACGTCCAAGAGCCTCGGCTGTGGCAACACTCTCCTGCAATCCCGACTCACTCCAGTTGTAGTTGAGGAAGTATACGTCAGTTACAGGCTGGTCTGTAGCAGTGTGATGGAACCAGTTCTGGCTATTGCTGTTGAGTTTACAGCCATTGTCGCTCAACTGACCGTTGTTGGTTACAAAGGCATACCAGTCTACGTGGAAAGGATGATTGAGCTCTTTTGCAATCTTGTGACACTCGGCCAAGAAAGGTATGAAGCGGCTGTATACAGCATAACCCCAAACACCCTCGGGATTCAAACAAAGACCGTCAATACCATAGTATTTAAGGAACTGGATAAGTTTACGAGAGTATTTGTAATTGTCGCCATACTCATTGGCTTTGGAAAGTTTAACTGAAAGATCGTAGATTGTTTTACCAGGTTCATTGTTGGCGTTTACACCTGCACCCCAGTCGATGAAGTATGTACAACCTGTCTTTACACCATTCTTGTGAGCAACGTCGTTGAAAGCTGCAGGAACACGCCACCAGCCGTTGGTCCAGTTTGAGTGGATGTCGACATACTGCCACATATTGAAGTTGTCGCCATCGAAATTGTAACGGGGTAGTGCGCCCCATTTCTTTGTCATCTCACCGGTGGGTGCACACCAGCAGAAATTCTTGTTGTTAGAGTCGTTGAGCGCGTCGTTGGCCTGGTCGCCGGGACGGAAACGGTTCTTAAGGGGTACACGTGAGATGTAGAAGTTCTCATCGATGTAATTGGCGTCACCGTTGTAGTTCTTGCCGGGCTCCCACTTGTTGAGTGCATCGACAATGCTTGTAGGTTGTCCGCTGTTTACATACATCTCGTGGGTAGGCACACTCTGTGCATTACCGCTGACACCGAGCATTGCTGCTACGGCCGAAATTAGTAGATGTCTGATTTTCATAGACTTTGGTTTTGGTTAATAATTAGAGATTGTATTAGTTTTGTATGATTTTCACTGGTCGGTTATACGGCTCTCAATTCGGTGGCTAATTTAGGACTTTTATTTATAAAAAATGCAATATTATGTATGTTTTTTAATAATAGCTGCTATACTTCCATTGCAAATTACTGAATAGCCATATTCCCTAAAACAAAACAGGGTACCCCACACATAAGTGAAATGGGATACCCTGTTTTATGGTATGTAGAACGGTTGTTATACTATACCCTGTGCCATCATAGCCTTTGCGACTTTCAGGAAGCCGGCTACGTTCGCACCCTTTACATAGTCGATGTAGCCATCTTCGCGCATACCGTATTTTACGCAAGCGCTGTGGATGTTGTGCATAATCTCGTGCAGCTTCTCGTCGACCTTTGCGCTGCTCCAGTTGAGCTTGTATGAGTTCTGTGACATTTCGAGACCCGATACAGATACACCGCCGGCGTTCGATGCTTTTCCGGGAGCGTACATAATCTTTGCCTCCTGGAACACGTGGATAGCCTCGGGGGTAGAGGGCATATTCGCTCCCTCTGACACTGCTATGATGCCGTTTGCCACGAGCTGGCGTGCGTGGTCGCCGTTAATCTCGTTCTGTGTAGCCGAGGGGAGTGCGATGTCGGCAACCTCGCCCCAGGGTTTTGCGTCGGGTACATATTTGCAACCGTTTTTGTCGGCATACTCCTTGATACGTCCGCGACGTACGTTCTTGAGCTCCATAATGAAGTCGAGCTTCTCGCGGTCGATGCCGTCGGGGTCGTAGATGTAGCCGTTGGAGTCGCTCATTGTGAGTACCTTACCGCCGAGCTGGATAATCTTCTCTACGGTGTATTGTGCTACGTTGCCCGAGCCCGATACGAGGCAGGTCTTGCCTTTGAGTTCAAGGCCGCGCATCTTGAGCATTTCGCGCAGGAAGTAGATGTTTCCGTAACCGGTAGCCTCGGGACGGATGAGTGAACCGCCGAACTCGATGCCCTTGCCGGTGAATACTCCGTTGAACTCGCGTGTGAGCTTCTTGTACATTCCGAACATATAGCCCACCTCGCGGCCGCCTACGCCGATGTCGCCTGCGGGAACGTCCATCTCGGGGCCGATGTGTCGCCACAACTCAGTGATGAAGGCCTGGCAGAAACGCATTACCTCGGCGTCGCTCTTGCCTTTGGGGTCGAAATCGGAACCGCCCTTTGCGCCGCCCATAGGAAGTGTGGTGAGTGAGTTCTTGAATGTCTGCTCAAACGCAAGGTATTTCAATATGCCTACGTTTACCGAGGGATGGAAACGGATACCTCCCTTATACGGTCCGATGGCATTGTTGTGCTGTACGCGGTAGCCGGTGTTCACCTGTATCTTGCCGTTGTCGTCCATCCAGGTTACGCGGAAGGTGAAGATGCGGTCGGGGATGCAAAGGCGCTCTATGAGGTTGTTTGCTTCGAATTCGGGGTGTTTGTTGTACTCCTCCTCAATTGAACGGAGTACCTCTTCAACTGCCTGGAAATACTCGGGCTCGTTGGGGAATCTTTTCTTTAGGTTCTCAAGTGTTGTCTCGACTTTCATCGTTATAATATTTATTTGGTTTTTGTTTTTATCTGTCGCGAAGATATAGCTTTTTGATTAAAAAATGAAGAAAAGTAAGATTTTTTTTGAAAAAGAAAGAAAAATGTTCGATAAACACGATAAAATACTACTTTTTTATGCAAACTTGTTATTTTGTTAGGAAATTTGTCTTTTGTTGGATAGCTGTTAAACGCAAATAAATTGCATTCGGTTTTTGTTCTTGTACATTTTGTAATATCTTCGCACGTTTTAGTTTCATTTATGGAGGAATATTATATAATGGAAGATATATTGAAAGGACTTTTTGCCGGTTATGCCGGTGTTCATCCACAGAGTGTACAGAAATTGACGGGTGACGGATCCAACCGTGCCTATTACCGTATGGCGGCCGATGGTGTCTCGCTGATAGGCGCTGTGGGTACGTCGGTCGAGGAGAACAGGGCGTTTGTTGCCATTGCGCGTGCCTTAGAGGAGTGTAGGGTGGATGCCCCGCGTGTGGTGGCTGTGTCGGACGACGGGCTCTGCTACCTGCAGACCGATTTGGGTGATACTTCGCTTTTTATGTATATGAAGAAGGGTCGCGAGGCGGGATGTTTCTTGCCGCACGAGTGCGAGGCGCTATGTCGGGTTATGTCACTGCTGCCCGATATTCAGTATGGTGTTGCCCGTAATCTCGATTTTAATGTATGCTATCCTGTGGCGGCGTTCGACCGTCGCACGGTGATGTGGGACTTGAACTATTTCAAATATTGTTTCCTCAAAGGGGTGGGCGTGGAGTTCGACGAAAATGCCCTCGAAGATGAGTTCGAGGCAATTGCCGATATTCTCTTGCGAGAGGAGTGTGACACGTTTATGTACCGCGATTTCCAGTCGCGCAATGTGATGTGGCACAATGAGCGTCCCTATTTCATCGATTTTCAGGGTGGACGCAAAGGACCTGTATATTACGATGTTGCATCGTTCGTAGGTCAGGCGCGTGCAAGATACACTCCCGAGGTTGTGGAGGCTATGCTCGATGCCTATATGCAGTCGCTTGCGCGCTACCGCAAGGTGGAGCGCGCCCAGTTCCTGCACACGTTGGATATTTTCCGCATCTTCCGTCTTTTGCAGAATTTGGGCACGTACGGCTACCGCGGTATCTTTGAGCGCAAGAAAAAGTTTGTCGAGAGTATCCCTGCTGCGCTTGAGGGGCTCAATGGGCTTCTTGCTGCTGTGTGCGACCGTTTCCCGACGCTGCGCGATGTTCTTGCCCGGGTGGCGGCGCTGCCACGTTTCGCTCCGCAAAAGGATGCGGGTCTCGTGGTAGATGTCTACAGCTTTTCCTATCACAGGGGCATTCCCGATGACTATTCGGGCAACGGCGGCGGCTTTGTGTTCGACTGCCGTGCAGTGCACAATCCCGGACGTTACGAACCGTATAAGAAACTGACGGGAATGGATGAGCCTGTGAAAAAGTTCCTCGAGGAGAAGAGCGAAATTGCGGCGTTTCTTGCAAACGCCTCTTCGTTGGTCGATACAATGGTCGAGGAGTATCTCAGACGTGGGTTCCGGCATATCCAGGTCTGTTTCGGCTGCACCGGGGGACAGCATCGCTCGGTCTATTCGGCCGAATATATGGCGCACCATCTGTCACAGAAATATGGCATAAAAGTGAATGTAAACCACAAGATGCAGGGAGTTGCCTATACCCTTGAGGCGCGGTGACAGGCCGTTTTTACATACAGCATTTGCGGGGCGGATTGTTCTGTCCCGCTTTTTTGTACCCTATGTCCGGTGGTGTAAATAAAATTCTAATTCCATATATTTCCTGTAACGTATTTATGATGCTTTTTTCCTTTGCTTTTCTGTTTTTTTTTGATAACTTTGCGCGATTAAATAGAAAACATTGCGAAACTATATAGTCTTACACAAGATGAAAAAGAAATTTCCTGTATACAAACAACTGAATTTGCCTCAATTGAATAGAGAAATATTGGGCGAATGGGACGCAAATGATGTATTTGTAAAGAGTATGACAGAGCGTGAGGGTGCGCCCTCTTTTGTCTTCTTCGAAGGACCTCCTTCGGCTAACGGAATGCCGGGTATCCACCACGTGATGGCACGAAGCATAAAGGACGTGTTCTGCCGTTTCAAGACAATGAAGGGCTTCCAGGTTAAGCGTAAGGCCGGCTGGGATACTCACGGATTGCCCGTGGAGCTTGGTGTAGAGAAAAAGCTCAATATCACAAAAGAGGATATCGGAAAGAAAATATCGGTTGACGATTATAACCGCAACTGCCGCGAGGAGGTGATGAAGTACACCAGGGAGTGGACCGACCTTACCCGCCGTATGGGTTATTGGGTTGACCTTGACAATCCTTATATCACATATGAGAACAGTTACATCGAGACATTGTGGTGGTTGCTCAAGCAACTCTTCGACAAGGGATTGCTGTACAAGGGATACACCATACAGCCCTATTCTCCCGCTGCGGGAACAGGACTCAGCTCGCACGAGCTCAACCAGCCCGGATGTTACCGCGACGTCAAGGACACTACAGCGGTGGCGCAGTTCCGTATGACAGACCCCAAGCCCGAGATGAGCGAGTGGGGAACACCCTACTTCGTGGCGTGGACAACAACTCCCTGGACTCTCCCCTCGAACACGGCTCTTTGTGTGGGTCCCAAGATTGATTATGTTGCAGTGCAGACATATAATGCATATACAGGCGAGCCCATCACGGTGGTGCTTGCAAAAGCTTTGCTAGCGGCGCACTTCAATCCCGCGGGCGCAGAGCTTCCTCTCGACAGCTACAAGCAGGGCGATAAGGTGTTGCCTTACAAGGTTGTCGGCGAGTACAAGGGTGCCGACCTCGTGGGTATGCACTACGAACAGCTGTTCCCCTGGGTGAAACCCATTGTGAAGGAGGGCGATACATTCAAGGATGCCTCTTGCGATGCATTCCGTGTAATTCCCGGTGACTATGTTACAACCGAGGACGGAACAGGTATTGTGCACATTGCACCCACATTCGGTGCCGACGACGCATTTGTGGCAAAGGCTGCGGGTATACCTTCACTGTATATGGTGAACAAGAAGGGCGAGACACGTCCTATGGTCGATTTCCAGGGACGTTTCTGGTGCATCGATGAACTTGACGATGAGTTCGTGGCAAAATTTGTAGATACCGGGGTGTACTCTGAGTTTGCAGGTGCATACGTGAAGAACGCCTACGACCCCCAATATACCGTTGACGGACGATACGACGAGAAGGCTGCAGCCAAGGCCGAGACTCTCGACGTTGTATTGTGTATGGTTCTCAAGCAGCAGAACAAGGTGTTCAAGATAGAGAAGCACGTACACAACTATCCCCACTGCTGGCGTACCGACAAGCCCGTACTCTACTATCCTCTCGACAGCTGGTTTGTGGCTGCATCGCAGATGAAGGAGAGAATGACAGAACTTAACTCTACAATAACCTGGAAACCCGAGTCGACGGGTACAGGCCGTTTCGGCAAATGGCTCGAGAACCTTAACGACTGGAACCTCAGCCGTAGCCGTTACTGGGGAACACCGTTGCCCATCTGGATAAGCGAGGACGGCGAGCAGAAGTGTATCGGTTCGGTTGCCGAGCTCTACGACGAGATAGAGAAATCTGTTGCAGCAGGCATTATGCAGAGCAATCCCCTCAAGGAGAAGGGCTTTGTTCCCGGTGACTACAGTAAGGAGAATTATGACAAGATAGACCTTCACCGTCCATATGTCGACTATATTATCCTAGTTTCATCTACCGGCAAGCCTATGAAGCGCGAGCTCGACCTTATCGACGTGTGGTTCGACTCAGGTGCTATGCCTTATGCCCAGATACACTATCCCTTCGAGAATAAGGAGATACTCGATAACCGCTCGGTATATCCCGCCGACTTCATTGCCGAAGGTGTGGACCAGACACGAGGATGGTTCTATACACTGCACGCGATAGCAACAATGGTGTTCGACAGCGTGGCATACAAGACTGTAATATCAAACGGTCTTGTACTCGACAAGAACGGTGACAAGATGTCAAAGCGTCTTGGTAATGCGGTAGACCCGTTTGAGGTAATCGACGAATATGGCAGTGATGCATTGCGTTGGTATATGATAACCAACTCGGCACCCTGGGATAACTTGCGTTTCAATGTCGAAGGTGTAAAGGAGGTGACACGCTCATTCTTCGGTAAATTGTATCAGACATACAGCTTCTTTACAATGTATGCCAATGAGGATAATTTTACATACGGAGAGGCCGATGTTCCCTTGAACGAGCGCCCTGTGCTCGACCGTTGGATACTCTCGGAACTCAACTCGTTGGTAAAGAACGTTAATCTTTGTCTCAATGACTATGAGCCTACAAAGGCAGGCCGTCTCATTCAGGACTTTGTGATAGACAACGTGAGCAACTGGTTCGTGCGTTTGAGCCGCAAGCGTTTCTGGGGTTCGGGAATGGGCACCGATAAACTGTCGGCATACCAGACACTCTACACCTGTCTCGAGACAGTGGCACGACTGATGGCTCCCATAGCGCCTTTCTATGCCGAGAGACTCTACAACGACCTTACCGCTGTTACAGGCAGAGCGCTTGCTTCGTCGGTACACCTTGCAACATATCCCGAGTGCGATGACGCATTTGTGGATGCCGAGCTCGAGTATAGTATGAAGCTCGCACAGCAAATATCGTCTATGGTGCTTGCATTGCGCAAGAAGGAGCAGATTATCGTTCGTCAGCCGCTGCAGAAGATAGCTATCCCCACAACTGACGAGGTGATGAAGGAGCGTATCGAGGCAATGAAGCAGTTGATACTCAATGAGGTCAATGTCAAGGAACTTGTCTTTGTCGAGGGCGACGGAATACTTGTGAAGAAAATCAAGTGTAACTTCCGTACACTCGGTAAGAAGTTCGGCAAACTGATGAAGAGCGTGAATGTCGCGGTTACCGAAATGTCGCAGGAGCAGATTTCGGAACTCGAGAAGAACGGCAGCATCACTCTTGTTGTCGAAGGCACCGAGGCTGTTATTGAGGTTGCCGACGTTGAGATATTCAGCGAGGATGTTCCCGGCTGGACAGTTGCCAACGAGGGTGCGCTCACCGTTGCGCTCGACGTTGAGGTGACCGAGGAACTCAAGCGCGAGGGTATTGCACGCGAGGTTATCAAGAAAATTCAGGCTATGCGAAAGGTCGGCGGTCTTGAGATTGGAGACCGAATAGCTGTAAGCATAAGCAAGAACAGCGCAACAGACGAGGCTGTGGGACAGTTCGGCGAGCATATTGCAAATCAGGTACTTGCCGAGAGCGTGACACTGTGCGACACTGTTGAGGCTGGCGAGGAACTCGACCTTGACGGAACTGTTTTGCGAATAGCAATTGCAAAATTGGCATAAAAGAAAATGAAGTTCGTGCCGCATATTTCAGATACACGGCACGAACTCTCGGCATATTGATATACGACAACGAAACTAACTAACCTAACAATAACCGAAAAAACTAAGAATTATGTCAGAGAAACTACGTTATTCCGATGAGGAACTTGAGGAGTTCCGCGCGGTAATTATGCAAAAATTGGAGCTTGCACAGCGTGACTACGATAAAATTATGCGCAGCTTGCGCGGTGAGGATGGAAATGATGTTGCAGACACATCGCCCACATACAAGGGATTGGAGGACGGCAGCTTTGCTGCTGCACTCGAGGAGCAGATGCGTTTGGCACAGCGTCAGGCAAAATTCATCCAGGGACTCAAGGCGGCGCTCATCCGTATCGAGAACAAGACCTACGGTATTTGCCGTGAGACTGGAAAGCTTATTTCAAAGGAAAGATTGATGGCTGTACCTCACGCAACACTCAGTATCGAGGCAAAGAATAATCGCAGTTGATGGAACAGAAAACAGAAAAGATAACAAATGTAAGAGGTATGCTGGCACTTTTTATAGTGTCAGCTGCCATCATTATAGACCAGATAATAAAGGTCGTGGTAAAGCTCTCTATGTATCTGCACGAGAGTTTTGCCGTTTGCGGAGATTGGTTCTATATCTATTTTACCGAGAATCCGGGAATGGCGTTCGGAATGGAAATAGGCAGCAAACTCTTTCTGACGCTTTTCAGAGTGCTGGCGGTGTCGTTCCTTGCGTACTATCTATGCAAGATTGTGCGTAATCCCAAATTTCCTACCGGATACATAGTATGCGTAGCTCTTGTGCTCGCAGGTGCTGCGGGAAACATCATAGATTGTCTTTTCTATGGCGAGATATTCAGCGACAGCCACGCTGCTGTGGCTACGTTTGTTCCTTGGGGCGAAGGCTATGGTGAGTTTCTCTATGGCAAGGTTGTAGATATGTTCCACTTCCCGCTATTCTCGTTCGACTGGCCCGAGTGGATGCCTTTCGTTGGAGGTGAGCACTTCGTGTTCTTCAGCCCTATATTTAATTTTGCCGATGCCTGCATCAGTTGCAGTGTCATTGCAATTGCACTCTTCTATTACAAATATGTAAGCGCTTCGTTCAAAGATGATACACAAGATAACTGAATATGTACTGTGCGCAATGCTGCTTTTGCTGGTGTCGTGCAATGTCGGGATACCGAAGGATATAATGCAGCCTTCGGAGTTGGAGGCTTTGCTGTACGACTATCATCTTGTTCAGGCGATGAGCACCGATGCCGAGGGCGGCGAATATAAGCGCAGGCTGTATGCCGACTATGTATTCGGTAAGCATAATGTGACAAAGGAGCATTTCGATTCCTCGCTTATGTGGTATGCGCGTAATCCCAAATATCTGCACACTATATATTCGAGTCTATACGACAGGCTTGATACCGAAATTGCGCTGATGACAGGCGAGAGAAAACTTGCCAAGAGCGATAAGGATATACTCAACAGCGACACTCTCGATTTGTGGAACGATGAGAGGATAATGCTTCTCTCGTCATCCCCTTTTATGGGACGCAAGTCATTTGCATATCAGGCCGACACTACATTTGTGCCGGGTGACAGTATATCGTTCGGAGCTACATTGCATTTTGTTGCCCACCGCAGGGATGTGGGAGCATCGGCGCATATGGCTCTTCTTGTAGAGTATAGGGACAGTACTTTTGCATCTTCGGGAGCAACAATAACAAAGGATGGACATTATACTCTGGAGATTCCGCGTAATTCCGGTTCGCGCATAAAAAGCGTAAGCGGCCATATCTATTTTATGCCAAAAGAGAATGGTGCCGACGAGAGAGTGCTTGTTGGCGCAGTATCGCTGAAGCGTATCCATCCGGCAGCTGCAGCCGAGGATTAACCCTCTTTTTATCATTCCTTCCCGATGTATTATCTTGCACGCAGACTTTATCTTTCAAAGAACCGTGTCTTGTCGAACTATGTGGTAGAGGTGAGCGGGGAAGCGGTTGTAGGCTGCTTTCCTTTTTCGGGAGAATTGCAGTCTATGCGGCTGGTCGATGCGCTGCTTGTATCCGAAAATCTACTCCCTTCTACGGTTCATAGTATAACCGATGTCTTACCCGATGATGCTCCAGAGCTTCGTCGGGCAATTTTGTATAAGATTGAGCAGTGCGGGAGTTTATATTCGTTGAGGCATCTATAATGATAGTTGTTGAAAAAGTGGCTTTGGGATAAACAATATACTCACAATAAATTCAAAAATATACTCGAACTAATTTATAGAACCTCCCATAATAGTGTGCATTTGTTGACTTTGCTTCTTCACTTATTGCAACAGGTGGTTTATCCTTTTGGTAATAGCCACTCTTGATTTTGAAAATCGATTATCTATCGATAAAACCGATAATAGCTATCGGTAAAATAAATAGTATAAGCATCTTTATAAACTATAAATGTTGTTAATTTTGCACAGAATATGTAATGTGGCATACAATGGTTTATGTGTTTGTAAACAAATGTTTTCTATTGTATTGCATTGTGTTATTTTATTCGAGAATTTAGTCAACTTTTATTATCTGAATTTAGGAAATACTTAAATTTAATTATAATAACCATGTTTAAAAGTTTTCAAGGATTCAATGTTCTGGAGAAAATCCAGAAGGAGAAGGTTCACAAAAGAAAAAGAAACTTCTCGTGGACAACACTAAAATTGCTTTTCATTCTTTTAGTGACTCTTGTAGTGGCATTTATGCCTACTGAGTGGTTGGGAATTCCCGGACTTACTACTACACAGCACCGTGTGATTGCAATGTTTGTATTTGCAGCCCTTATGTGGCTCACCGAGGCATTGCCCTCGTGGGTGACTTCGATGGTTGTTGTGGTGGTAATGCTGCTTACTGTCTCGGACAGCGCTTTCTCGTTCTTGAGAGGCGATGGCGACACATTCGGTAAGCTTGTATCGTACAAGGATATTATGCACTGCTTTGCCGACCCCACCATTATGCTCTTCATCGGCGGTTTTGTGCTTGCAATAGGTATGACAAAGACAAAGCTCGACGTTGCTCTTGCACGTGTGCTCCTCAAGCCTTTCGGTACAAGGTCCGAGGTTGTCCTCTTGGGCTTCCTGCTCGTGACAGCTATCTTCTCGGCATTTGTGAGCAACACAGCAACTGCTGCCATGATGCTTGCGTTCTTGGCTCCCGTGCTCCGTTCGCTCCCCGCTGACGGTAAGGGCCGTATCGCTCTCGCGCTTGCTATCCCTGTAGGTGCTAACCTTGGCGGTATTATGACTCCCATCGGTACTCCTCCCAACCTCATTGTCCTTGACAACTTGAGCAAATATTGCGGAATTGACATCACATTCACCGAGTGGATGTTGCGTATGATTCCCTTCGTGCTCGTTCTGCTCTTCCTCTCTTGGCTACTGTTGCGTTAT
>JAFYSC010000190.1 GCA_017546635.1 Bacteroidaceae bacterium
CGGCGGTGTCCAAGAGCCCATTACTACTTTAACGTCAGAATGAAAGAATATCTCAAGACACGTCTTTTCCCATTTCTTGCATCACTAATCCTCCTTGTGACGGTCGGGTGCAGTGGTATTGCCGACGAACAATTGGCACCGGGCGCTGCCGCTGCTCTATGTGAAAGGATAGATTCTGTCCGCTACAAGAGTAATCTCCTACTGTACGATGCTGCCCGCAGACTCGATACTCTGTATAGTGCAACCGCTGAGCAGCGCATAGTGGCAGGGAATGCATTGGCATATGCCGCTCTTATGCGTATGGACTATTCCACGGCAAAACGGATGTATTTGTCGGTGATAAAGGAGGCTCGTTGCGAGGTTGAGCGCCTTGTTGCCGATGTCGGTCTTATGACTGTGTGTTACCGTACTTCGGCCAACAAGGATTTCTTTGATTACCGTTCGAGTGCTCTCCGCAGGATACGTCGCATAAATGAAGAGGAGGGGGTGCTCTCGGCCGATGACAAGAGGCGTTTCGCTGCTGCCAAGATAGAGCTTGCAGCCGTCTCGCTCTGCTATTTTACCAACTTGAGTATGAACGATGAGGCTGAACTTGCAGCCAATTATCTCGAGGCGCATATCGATGAATCCAATACCTTGTCGCAACGTCTGTATGGCAGGATGACTCTTAATTACAGGACCGGACTGCCCTCGATGCAGCGTGTCGATAATCTGTTGGGCATATTGCGCCGTTCGCAGCGCGATAATGAGCTGTGGATTACAGCTAACTGCAAACTTATGCTGGCGGTTCTGTTGCGTGGCAACGAAACGAGGGACAATGCTGTTGCCGCTTTCAAACCACGGCTTATTGAACTGGTCAAGGACACTTTGTGCGTGGAGCAACTGCCATATGACCTCGCAATGCAGGCTACCGAGGAGTTTGAACGCTACGGTGATACGTATATGCAGACAGAGGCACTTGCGGTAGCCGCCTCGTGTGCGACGCAGACGGGAAACTATGATAAGGCAATAATGTTGCTCGGTGAAGCATTGGAGTATATAAACAGTTACTATGGCCATCACTATCCCAACAGCAGGCTTGCCTCTCTTGTGTTGAACGATGTCTATGAAGAGGGTGAACTTGATATCTTTGAATGCGATACGATAGAGAATATATATGAATGTATGCTCAGTGTGCGCCGCGAAGCAAGTTGTGCCTATGCAGGATTAGGAAACAAGTATTCATCGGATGTAAATCGCAATGCCTATCTCGACCTCTTGCGTTCTACGCGGTTGAACAGGCAAGCCGAGAGCCGTATGTTGTCAGCACAGGAGAGCGCCACACGTCTTTATATATGGCTGGTTGCTTCGTTGCTGTTGCTTTTCCTTGTTGTGGTAGTAGTTGTTTCACTTAGTATAAAATGGAAAAAGCGCAACTATGAGTATGCAATAGACCTGAACAAACTGCTCAAGGTATGCCGTATGCTGATGTCATCCTTGCCGAAGGAACTCTCCGACAGCAATGCAGTCCTCTCTGCCGTATGTGATATAATGAACCGTGAACTTTCCAATTTTTCGGGTAGAACGGAGTTTGCGATATTGCCAGAAGGCGATAAGGATATAAACGATGGCTGCAGCCTGCCGCTTGTGCAGATGGACGGTACAGTGCAATGGGTACTGAGAGTAGAGGCACAAGTGCCGCTTACAAATGTAAAACGTTCATTGCTCGAGGTCGTGCTGCCGTATATAGCAGTGGCAATAGACGAAGGTATGCGCATTGTGGACATTGGCGATGAACGGATGCGTCTCAAACAGAAGCAGGAATCATACGGCATATATCTTGCATCGCATAAACGTGAGAATGTTGTGAAGCGCGTCTCTTTGTCGGTTGTGAACGGAATGACACCTTATATGAACAGAATCATAAATGAGCTCGTGCATCTCTCGTCGGTGGCAGTTCCAGGTGAACCCGAAAGCAAAAGGCTCAACTATATGGCCGAGCTTATAGCAATGCTCGACGAGTACAATGCAGTGCTTGAGGAGTGGATAAAGATGAAACGGGGGGAACTCAGTCTTCACATAGAGAGTTTCTCGTTGTGTGAGCTCTTTGCCATATTGAGGAACAGTACACAAGGCTTCTTGATGAAGGGTATAGATTTTTGTGTAAAGGATACCGATGCGGTTGTAAAGGCCGACAAGACCCTGACGCTGTTTATGATAAATACTCTTGCCGACAATGCGGGCAAATTCACCCAGCGCGGAGGAAAAGTTACGGTTGAAGCCATAGAGGGTGATGGGTACGTTGAGATTGTTGTCTCCGATACCGGCTGTGGAATGAGCCGGGAGGATATAAGCCGCATATTGAACAATAAGGTATATGATGCATCTGGTATAGGATGCGGAGCGCCACTTTCGGCAAATAAGGGTAGTGGCTTCGGCATTATGAACTGTAAGGGTATAATAGAAAAGTACCGTAAGAGCGATGCTGTATTCTCGGTCTGCACATTTGGCATAAGCAGCGAAGAGGGTAGAGGAAGCCGTTTCTCTTTCCGCCTGCCCAAAGGTGTACTCCGTGCGGTTACGATTCTGTTCCTGATGTTTATGCCATTTGCCGCAATGGCATCGGATTTGTTCTTCGACAGGGTGGACGCATTTGCCGACTCTGTATATACCTGCAATGTAGACGGCAGGTACTCCGAGGCGCTTTCCTATGCACAGGATGCAATGGCCCTGTTGAATGAATATTACCGTAGTGCTGTTCCATCGGGTACCGATACGCTCTCCTTTGCCTCGGGCAGCGCAGCCGAACTGCAGTGGTGGCGTTCGTCGCTTTTCCCCGACTCCTTGGTCGAGGATATATATTACAATCTGCTCGATATCCGTAACGAGACAGCAGTTGCCGCCCTTGCAATGCAGCAGTGGCAACTTTACCGTTACAACAACAGTATATATGCTCAGCTCTACCGTATGGTACACGAGGACAAGGAGCTTGTGGAACACTATGAGCAGATGCGGAGTATTGCCAACTATAGGCAGGCGGCAGTTGCGGTATGTGCAACATTGCTTGTTGTACTTGTACTTATAATTCTGATAATGTATATGCGTCGCGTCTTTTTCGAGAAGACGAACATAGATATGCTCTTCAGGGTAAATTCGCGTCTGCTAAATGTGGCTCGAGGAAGGTTGAGTGGCAATAACTCGCTGTCGCAGAATATGGCCGATGGGATTTATGCGGGAATACACGAATACCTGCGTGTGCAAAGGGTGGCAGTGCTGCTCAAGGAAAATGACAGGGTGCAGATTTCGGCATCACCCGAAACTATAGACCACAGTACAACGATATTCCTGAAGGGTATATCGGACAGCTGTGAAACTTATACGAGCGACGACGGCAGGATGCGCGTGCTTCCGCTTATGGTGAAGGTGTCGCAGGAGTACAGATGTATAGGTGTAATGTATCTTGAACTCAACAGGGCCCTTACATCGAGCGAGTCCGATGTGCTTGAACTCATATCATCATATGCGGCATCAACAGCCTACTATTCATTGGTCTGTCTGGCCGAGAATTACAGCTCTCTCGACGATGTCGAGGAGGAGACTGAACGGCTGAAATTCGAAGAGAATAATCTTCACGTACATAATCAGGTGATAGACAACTGCCTGTCTATGATAAAGCACGAGACAATATACTATCCGGGCCGCATACGTAAGCTTGTCGACAGTTTGCTGATGAACAATGTCGAAGCACCCGAGTGGAGCAACAGGATAGAGGCTATAAAAGAACTTATGACCCATTATGGTCAGATATTCGGCTTGCTCAGCCGATGCGCATCGCGTCAGCTCGACGATACGAGCTTCTCGGTGTCAAGAATATCGCTCGATGCAATGTGTGAACGTCTGCAGGCGTATGTCAAGCGCAAGACAGCCCGTCGCGGTCCGAAAATCAATCTTTACTGCTCAATGGGCGGGGCTGCAGTTTATGCCGACGAGGCATTGGTGGAATTCCTGTTCGAGTCGCTTGTGAATGCTATGCTGGCACAGGAAACTGACGGTACTTTGTATGTAACGGCCAGGGAGGAGCGGGATATGGTGCGTGTAGAGATTCTGGACAGCCGCGGCCATTTGTCACCCGATGAACTGCAGACACTTTTTGTTCCTGTAGCAATAAGGGCAAAAAGGCTGGAATTCCTTATAGCAAAAGAGATAGTGCGTATGCACGAGGATTATATGGATATTCGTGGCGGACGTGTAGAGGCGTACGATAGTGCCGATGGTACGGTATATATGTTCACATTGCCGCGTACAAGATAGAATTTGTTTACAGTAAAAGAATAACGATTGTTTATGGAGGGTAATTTTAGTGTTATAATAGTAGAGGATGCAAGGCTCGAATTGAAAGGTACCGAAGAGATTTTCCGTACCGAAATACCCGAGGCACAAATTATAGGTGTAGCAATGAACGAGGCAGAGCTTTATCCGCTTATGGAAAAGAGGCAACCCGATCTGCTTCTGCTCGACCTTGGTCTCGGTGGTTCTACGACGGTAGGTGTAACAATATGCGCAAAAGTGAAGAAGGAGTATCCCGATGTAAAGGTCCTTATCTTTACAGGCGAACTTCTGAATGAGAAGCTATGGGTCGATGTCCTTGATGCAGGTGCCGACGGAATAGTCCTGAAGACAGGAGAACTTCTTACGAAGAATGAAATACGTAGCGTAATGTCGGGTAGGCGACTGGTATTCAATCAGCCTATACTCGAAAAAATAATAGAGCGTTTCCGCGAGGTGGTAATGCGCGATGCTGTGCGCCGCAAATCATTGATAGATTATGAGATAGACCGCTATGACGAGTGCTTCCTGCGTCATCTTGCGTTGGGATATACAAAAGAGATGATAGCCAATCTAAGGACAATGCCTTTTGGCGTGAAATCGTTGGAGAAACGTCAGTCCGATCTTATAGCGCGCCTGTTCCCCGAGGATGAGCATCGTGGCACGAATGTTACCCGTCTGGTGGTACGTGCGATAGAATTGAATATAATTGATGTGGAAAACCTGGAGGCCGATGAATAAGTCAAGGATAAGCAATATTCCAGTGCTTGTCTATTCGACGGTGCTTTTTGCCATTTGGATTGCATCGTGGATAGCTGGTGTTGCCGGACTGATATCTTCGGGAGCAGGCAGGTATGAGCCGTTGATGTCTTCAAGAGGGATGCGTTGGGCATTGCGTACTGCTCTCGAATCGCTCGATGCGGCACCTTGGGCTGTTGCTGTCCTGTCTGTTACTGCTCTTGGACTGTTGTATGGCTCAGGTATTCTCAAGACCATCTATCTTATAACCAAGCGCAAACCCTTATCACAAAACAGGAGAAGTGCAGCCGTAATAGCTCTTGTATTGTTATTGATGTGGTGTGTGCTCATTTTTATGTGCACTGTAGCTCCCTGGCCGATTCTTGCGGGGATAGTGCCTGGATTCTCCTCATCGCCGCTTGTGGCAGGAGCACTTCCTTTGTCGTTTGTCATAATATTGACAATCGCGATTATGTCCGGCATCCTGTCGGGAAATTTTCGTTCGTTGTCCGATGCCATCAATGGCATAGGCAGGATGTTTGAGGTGTTTTTTCCGGCCCTATTGGCTTTTATTCCAGCGTCGGGTCTTTTGCCTTCGCTTCTGTTCATCGGGGTTGGATTGCCCCAAGGCGGCTTCTTGTCTGCTATTGAGTTTATATTGTATATATTACCATTCCTCTTCTGTGCACACTCTCTCCTGAATGTAATAAGGCAATAAGGTAAATATGGCGAGGGTTTGGCTGGAATAGCCCTTTTATTAAAAATACAA
>JAFYSC010000191.1 GCA_017546635.1 Bacteroidaceae bacterium
ACCTGTAGTGCGATATACAAGTTCGACAAGGTACCGACAAATGAATTCTACAACACTCTCGACAGCCTGTGCAACGTAGAAAACAGCCACTGGAGCAAACCCAATATTAACGACTCTACAGCAAGCGCCGAGGAGTACAGTTTCCATATTATTTGGGGCAACAATTATCCTGCCCCGGAAGGCGAGTCGGAAGAAGATGACAGATTTATTACAATAGAGATTCCCAAAGGGCAAAAAGAGTTCAAGATAACTTACGGAGCCTGGTAAGGATAAAAGTATAAATCCAAATTCATTAACACCTGAAAACTACAATTATGAACACAACAAATAAGTTCAGCACAAAGCGTCTGTGGCTGCTCATAAGGCACGAAGCAAACATACGACGCAAAGAATATTTCCTGCTATTCAGGAATATGACACTGATATTTGCTACACCATTTGCCTTTTACCTGATTACTGGAGCATGCTACGAAAGCTACGTGAACCGCTGCACAGAATTTTTCAGCAGCACACAGGTGGCGATGCTCAGCGTATCGATGTGCCTTCTCTTCAACAGCGCTCTAATGAAGAGCAAGGGCAATATGTCGCAGTACCTCACACTGCCCGCAAGCAACGCCGAGAAACTCCTCTCGCAGATACTTCTGTACACCGTAGGCATTGCAATAATGTTTGTGGCATCGTACCTTGTCCTTGAGTGCGTGCACTACCCTCTTGTAACGCTGATGGGAAGGAGCGAGGAGTTCAGACAGAGCATTGCGCCTATATTCTTCGCCATTCTGCATCCCTCGCCCGACAGGCCCTTCAACGCACAGATTGCAATCATTGTCGCTCTTTACATTGTAACGCTCTACAGCATATTCGTGAACATACACTGCCGCCTGCTCAACTGGCTCATCAGCTACCTTGTGGTACTGGGCATATTCCTGGCAACATTCTACCCCGTGTTCCTGTTTGTCGACAAGGCCTTTGTAGAGACTGTGGTTGTTGACGGCAACGCGATAGAGAGCGCACGTAACAACACACTGCCGCTCATCATATACTCGGCACTGATTGTAACGGCGCTGACGCTACTGTGGCGCAATACCCTCAAATGCTTCTCAAGGATAACCCTTACATACCATAAAACAAAATAATTACGCTAACTTTGCACAAGTATGATATTCAAAGAGACAAAATCGATATACCGGCAGATAGCCGACCGCCTGTGCGACGAGATTCTGCAAGGCAAATACCGCGAAGAGGAGCGTATCCCCTCGGTGCGCGAATATGCCGCAACCGTCGAGGTTAATGCCAACACCGTTGTACGCTCCTACGACCAGCTACAGAGCGAGGAGGTCATATACAACAAACGCGGCATTGGCTACTTTGTTGCGGCTAACGCAGTGGAAAGGATAAAGGAGCTCCGCAGGGCAACCTTTATGAGCGAGGAGCTGCCCGAGTTCTTCTCGCGCATCGCTATGCTCGACATTCAAATAAAGGACATTGAGGAGCTGTACACCAATTGGCAAAATAAGAAGTAAAGAGAAACCATCCGTCAAGCAGAAGAGGTATAAGCCCATTAGCTTGACGGATGATTTACATTATAGGAATGGATATAAGTGAATAAAAGCAGACGATACGTACAAAAAAAAAGACCTGAATATGGTTTTTTAATGCACTACTGTTGCAAATTACATTTATTTTTACGATAATTGCACCAAAATAAGGTACAAATTAACTTAAATAGTGTAATTTTATGAACAATATTTACCTAAAAAAGATACCTCAACAAGGCTTTGCAACAATAAGTTCATCGTTGCAACAGTTTGTGCAACACTCATATCAATTCCAATTCACATCGATATTCTGGTGCCTTACAGGAGAGGCGCTGTTCAATATCGACGGACAGAAACACCGTTTTTTACCCGGACAGATTATAATTTGCCCACGCGGATGCAACATCCTTCTACTTGACATCACAAGCGACTTCTCGGCCCGCCTGCTGGGCCTCTCCAAACACATATGGCTCGCTTCGCGGAGCTCATTCACCCCCGAGTCGATGGAAGATATAGAGCGTATACCCCACACAGGCGGAACAACAGAGCCCGAGAAGGAGTTTGTATCGAACATATTCAGACAGATAGACCTGATGGAGCAGATGATAACAAACAACCCCAACAGCAATGAATATTGCCGCAAGAATGTCATCCTATCGGTCAATGCCCTGCTGCTGTATATGCAGGAAATCAAGAACAAATGCGAGCACACAGGCAAGAACCTCACGATAGAGAACCGCGACAAGCTCTTCAACGAGTTCAGGGTAATGCTGACACATAAATTCCGCGAAGAACGTTCGGTACAATACTATGCCGACAATCTCAAGGTATCCACACGACACCTGAACACCATATGCCAACGCGCGTCGGGACAGAATGCGAAGGAAATAATAGACCAATACACAATCATCGAGCTTCAGGTTGTGCTTATGTACACGCACAAGAGCTTCCAAGAGCTTGTAAAGGATTTCCATTTTCCCGACCAGAGCTATCTGAACCGCTATTTCAAGCGCCATACAGGATACTCCCTCTCGGAATTCAGGGCAAAAGGCGTAATGGTCGACTAAGGGCCTACAATCAGGAGGTCTGAATATTTCCCACACCTTTCTGCTGCCGGGCACATATTTATGGCATAAACAAAAAAGACTCTTGCCTTGTCGTGGATTAAAACCCCCGATAAAGGCAAGAGTCCTTCTTTATTCTTTTTGGCGTTACTTGATTACCCCAAGTTCCTTGCCCACCTTTATGAAGGCAGCAATGGCGCGGTCGAGATGTTCCTGCTCGTGACCCGCAGAGAGCTGTACGCGTATACGCGCCTGCCCCTTAGGCACAACAGGATAGTAGAATCCTGTAACAAAGATACCCTCCTCGGCCATCTTCGCCGCAAATACCTGTGAGAGTTTGGCATCGTAGAGCATCACAGCACAAATTGCCGACTGGGTGGGCTTGATGTCGAATCCCGCCGCCATCATCTTGTCGCGGAAGTAATTCACATTGGCCTGCAGCTTATCGTGAAGCGCGTCACTCTCGGAGAGCATCTTGAACATCTCGATAGAGGCTCCAACCACCGAGGGAGGCAGAGAGTTGGAGAAAAGGTAGGGACGCGAACGCTGTCGCAGCATATCTATAATCTCCTTGCGTCCTGTAGTAAAGCCGCCCACAGCTCCACCGAAAGCCTTACCGAGTGTACCGGTAAAGATGTCGATGCGTCCGTAGCAATCGAACTGCTCGGCTACGCCGTGACCCGTTGCACCCACAACACCAGCCGAGTGGCTCTCATCGACCATCACAAGGGCATCGTACTTCTCGGCAAGGTCGCATATCTTGTCCATAGGAGCCACGTTGCCGTCCATTGAGAACACACCGTCGGTAACAATGATGCGGAAACGCTGGGCCTGTGCCTCCTGCAGACAACGCTCAAGGTCGGCCATATCGGCATTGGCATAGCGGTAGCGCTGGGCCTTGCACAGACGTACTCCGTCAATGATGGAAGCGTGGTTCAGAGAATCGGAGATAATGGCATCCTCGGCTGTGAAGAGAGGCTCGAACACACCGCCGTTGGCATCGAAGCAGGCAGCGTAGAGGATTGTATCCTCGGTGTGGAAATAGTCGGCAATAGCCTTTTCGAGCACCTTGTGTGCATCCTGTGTACCGCAGATGAAACGTACCGACGACATTCCGAAGCCGCGCTCCTCCATTGCCTTGCGGGCTGCCTCGATGAGTCGGGGACTATTGGCAAGCCCCAGATAGTTGTTGGCACAAAAGTTAAGGGCCACCGAACCGTCCTCGAGGGTAATCTCGGCAGCCTGCTGCGAGGCTATATTACGTTCTCTTTTGTAGAGACCCGCCTCGTCGATAGCAGCAAGTTCACTCTGCAAATAGTCTTGGAATTTTCCGTACATAGTTATATATTTTTAGTTGATGAAATTGTCGTAACAACTGCAAATGTAATTTATTTCGGCAACAAGTAGATGTTTTTATAATAAAAAATAACAATCGGAGCCTTATTTCAAAAAAAAACATAAAATGGGCACTCCTAAAGAAATTTAATGTATATTCGCAAAGAGAAACATCTGCCAGGCAGACATCCCCTATAACTGAAAAAACCTAAACATTTGATAGATTTATGAAAAATGTACTCATCATCGGTTCAACGGGACAGATTGGTTCCGAGCTTACAATGACATTGCGTAAGCAGATACCCAACGGCAACATCGTTGCCGGATATATTCGTGGCGCAGAGCCCAAGGGCGAGCTTTTGGAGAGTGGTCCGTCGGCTGTTGCCAATGTGTGCGACGCAGCACAGCTTGCCGAGGTTGTAGAGAAATACAATATCGACACCATATATAACCTTGCGGCGCTGCTCTCGGCTGTTGCCGAGGCCAAGCCCTTGCTTGCGTGGGATATCCAGATGAACGGACTTATCAATATCCTTGAGATTGCGCGAGAGAAGAAATGTGCCGTATTCACACCAAGTTCCATCGGATCGTTCGGCCCCAACACGCCTCGCATAGACACCCCACAGGACACAATACAGCGCCCGCGTACAATGTACGGCGTGACAAAAGTTGCAACAGAGCTCTTGAGCGACTACTATTTCACCAAGTACGGAGTAGACACACGCGCAGTACGTTTCCCTGGCCTCATCTCCAACGTAACCCTCCCCGGCGGAGGAACAACCGACTATGCAGTGGAGATTTACTACGCAGCAGTGAAGGGCGAGGATTTTGCCTGCCCCATAAAGGCCGGCACATTTATGGATATGATGTATATGCCCGACGCACTCAAGGCTGCAATCGACATTATGAACGCCGACCCCTCGCGCCTCATACACCGCAACGCCTTCAACGTGGCATCAATGAGTTTCGACCCCGAAATAATCAGGAATGCCATCCTTAAATACATCCCCGACTTCAAGATGCACTATGTCGACGACCCCATACGTCAGGCTATCGCCGACTCTTGGCCCGACAAGATGGACGACAGTTGCGCCCGCCAGGAGTGGGACTGGTGTCCGTCGTATGACCTCGACAGTATGACAGTTGATATGATAAAGGTACTCAGCGAGAGATACAAGAAGTAAGGGAGATACAAGCACACACAAAAAAAGAGGAGTCAATTGACTTCTCTTTTTTTGTGTTATAACAGGCAATAAGTGATTACTCACCGTAAACCTTTGTGTACTGCTCGATAACCACACCAAGGCAATAGCTCTTTGTGTAAGAATCGACGTGTGAAATCTTGGTGATACCAGCCGACTTGGCAGCCTTGTCGATACCGTTCTCCTCACCCTTTGAGCTCCAGAGACCACCAAGATAAAGAGTGCTCTTGGCAACGCCACACTTTGTACCGAAGGGGTTTGTTGTTGCTGTCACGGGGTTTGAAATTGTTGCACAGCTGCTTACAAGTACACACGCTGCGATAGCTGCCAATGCTTTGAATGACTTTTTCATAATAGTAGTTGATTTGTGTTTTGAAAATATTGAAAATAATAATTGTTATCGGTATCACATCATCTCGTCGACACTCTGCTTTTTCTTTCCTTTTGCATCGCGCTTTGCTTTCTTTGCAGCCTGTTCCTCGAGATACTCGGACCAAGGCTCAACATCGGTTCCGATGATAAATGTATATTTATTGTAAGACTCATCGACATTCTTCAGGGTCTTAGAGTCGCCAGTACGTGCCGATGTGCGGCTGATGATGCGCTGCTCCATATTAAGCTCCAAGGCATAATCGTCACAGAAAGCCTGATACTTGACAATCTTGCCCGACGAGGTATCTACAATATCCTTACCGTTATCCTTTATGAAAGTAAGGAGTTTGTGATATGTCTCGTCGTTGTAGAATACAACCTGTACATAGGCAGCCTTACCCTCTTTTCCCAGTTGCACGAGGATGCTGTAATCATCCTTTGCGGGACGCACCTCTTCCGAAGCGTCCGCAATGATAGCCAAGACGTTCAATGCAGTCTTAAGGCCGCTCGACTTGCGTAGGGACCAGGTATTTGTTTCATCGTCGTACTTGAACTTGTTCTCCTTGAATTCCTTCTTGGTGAAAGTAAGATATTTTGAATAAGGAACATCCTGTGCATTGACAACAAAGGCCATACACAATGTAAAGATTAGCAAAAGAAACTTTTTCATTAGCGTTTATTTATATTAATGATATATAAAAGCACCTTGCAGATGCTATATTTCCTATTTGAGAAGCGGTGCTTTATTCTCTATTTATCCGTTCTCCTTTTACAATTGTTGCATTCATCGGTTAATGCAAATTTACTAATACAGCCACAAACTTTCAAAAAACAAAAATCCTACATTTTGCTATACACAAACCGTTTACATATAAAATACAGCAAATGTAAATTGAAATGTAAACACATTTATTTATACTGCTACAGATAATTTACATAAATTTGTACGATAACGGTAATTTCCCAAAATGGCGTTTACAAACAATATACAACAAAAACAATAGCTATATACAAGCTATGCCAAGATTGAACAGGAGTTGCTTTACAAATTACAAATCTACAGACAACAAAAAGAAGAAGAATATGAATCGACTTTTCTGGAGCAGATACATACTGATATTCAACGCCGCAATAATGATATGTTGCAGCAGTTTTGCCAATGAGAACCTTTTTCGAAAGGCAAGGACATTGCAACGTGACGGAAAATTCGACGAAGCCATTGCAGCTTTCAAGGATTACCTTTCGCAGCCAATGGAAAGAGACAGCCTAACCGGCCTACAATCGCAAATATACAGCGAAGCATTGGTACAACTGATGAACACATACCAGAGCAAGGGTGAGCCCGAAGCCTGCATAACTGCCTTACAGGAGGTATTCAAGAACTCACCCACAATACAACGGCAATGCTTGAGGGACTATTATTCGGTAATGGGCTATGCACTGTCGCGCACCGAAAATATGAAGGGAGCAGAAGAGACGATGATAAAAGCGTTCACCCTGCCGCTTCACCACCCTACTCCCGAACGTTACTTCCGCGATTATGCCTATGCTGCTGCGGTATTCTACAGTAATCCCGACTATCAGAAGGAGGTGATATATTGGTGTAAAGAGGCATTGGTACAGGCCAAGGAATGCAAGAATACATCGGGAAAGCAATGGGTCACGGCAATGCTCGGTTCACTGTATAAAAAGAACGGGCAGCTCAACAAAGCTATAGAACTGCTTCAGGAAAGCAAAGAAGAGGCACAGGTACGAAAAGACGACCTGGGCGTACTGAATAGCCTGAACGCATTAACCGACATTTTCTTTTACTGGGATATTCCCGAATATGCCAATCTGTACGCATCGGAAGCCATACGGGCGGGGAATAATATGACAGCGAAGAATCCGACGGTTTCGGCACAGGCCTATATCAACAAAGGTAGGGCATTGCTTAGGCTTGGGGAGAGAGACTCCGTTCCTCTATATGCAGGAGTGGCACGTGAACTGTGCCGGCAACTGCCATATAACAGCGGTATGGTAGATGTAAACCTGTTGTACGGAACTTATATGGCCGAGAGCGGTGGAGACTCTTTATATATAGGTATAAAGGAACTGCAACAGGTTGCCTTGCAGGGAACTGCAATGAACCGTGCAAAGGCATACCACCAGTTGGCACAAGCCTATTTGAAGCACGAGGAGAATAACACGGCAGAAGCAATGCTTGACAGCCTCTATTCATTGCTGACCCTGAACGAATCACCTGCATATATAAATATCGACTATCAGCCGATTCTTGGCCATTATCTGAAAAACAAGAATCTGGAGAAAGTGGAACAATATGCCGGCCTTATGCTTCAGGAACAGCAGATATTCAAGAACAGGAGGGTAAGCTTCAACCTTGTAGAGACAATCGTCGATTTGCATACAGAGCAAAAGAGACAGGAACTGAGGATGCTGGAACTTGAGCAGGCCAACCAACACCTTTGGCTGCTCATCTGCATAGCAACATCCATCATCACCATTTGTGCTATAGTTGCGCTCCTTGTATACCAAAAAAAGCAACACAAGATGCAGATGAAACAGGCCAACAAAAGGGTGGACACGCTGATTCAGCAGTTGAACCAGTCAAATGCCGAGGTAGAGATGAAAGCAGAGACTATAAATGAGTTCCTGAAAGACAAGGACAACCGTCAGGAATTGGAGACCCTTACTCCGTCTCTCCTTAAGACAGAGGGAGAATTGAAGTTCCGTCAATGTTTCGAGCTGCTGCACCCACTCTTCCTTCCCCGCATACGTGAAAAAGTCCCTTCCATTACACACCGCGAGGAGCTTCTCTCTATGCTGATAGTACTGAAGCAGGACAACAAGAGAATAGCTGAACTGCTGGCCATTGCACCCCGAAGCGTACTGATGCTCCGTCACCGCTTCCGTCAAAAGATAGGAATGGCAACCGAATACTCTTTGGAAAATTTCATAGAGGATATATTGGGACAGGAGCACGTTTCCAAAAAGGCTGATGGAGATTATTCCAATTGAGCGTTTGCACGCTGTACCATCTGCCGTGTAGCATCGTTCAACGGAGGAACGGTGGCAGGAATTACAAACTCCACATCGGCATTCCCCTTTTTGGACTCGACCTTGGCCTCCTCTTTGCTTAGGTAGTCGCTGTCGACAAGATAGGCCTCAATCATACAGCGCATTTCGACAGGCTTGTCCGATTTCAGGCACTTGCGGATAAACTTACCCGTACCTTCGGCCTCCATAACAGTTGCGCACTCTACAAGGTCTTTGGGGAGGTATACGCCCTTGTCGTTCACACGATAGGCGTGTGTCGTGTAGAGCTGTCCTATTTCCATTGCAAGTCCCATAGCTTTCAAAGGCCAGGGAGAAATACTGTGATCTTTTTTATCGGCAAGGACATCCTCAATTACTGTAAATGTATGAGCGTTCTGTTTTTGAATCAGCGACATTCCCGATTTTCCTTTCTCCTCATAATATTTGACATCACCTTGCCCGTTGAAGGATTCGGGAGCTGACACCTCTTCGTCACACACATCAACAAGAGCCAGCATCGACGGGAACATAGGCTTGGAGTCGGACGCCACACTATCCTTTCCAAACATCTTATAGCGCGAATAAGCCCTGGTACCTTGCACACGCAACGACATACTGCCGCTATACTTTACTTTCGCGGCAGCCGGAACAAAACGGCAGGTCATATGCTCAAGGAAGTATGTCACTGTATCGGTTTGGGTATTCATACTGAAATATTCACGTACATAAAAGGTCTGCTTCAAGATGTTGCGCTCTACAGGAACAATCACAACCTCGTCCAGTTCATAGGAGACGGGCATAATCTCATACACCTTGTCTTGCGGGCTTTCTATTACAAGTTGCTCATATCCTATGCAGCGTATGGTTATCGGATAGGAAGAGGAGGGAATATCGGTAAATGTACCGTCGCTCAAAGTGAATCCCACCATATTTCCTGCCGCATCCAGAATGGAGGCTATGGAAACAGGAGTCTTGTCAACAGCATCTATGAGACGTTTCTGCGCATTGGCCGAAACAGCAACAAGCAAAAAACAGAGAAAAGGAACAAGCAATCGTTTCATCACAATAAATGTATCTTATAATTATCCCACAAATTTACAACGAAAATACCGGAATGCCTAAACAAACAAGAATTAAACGGCATTCATACCCACGATAAGAGCCCTGGATAAGAGCCCTGCCACAAAGTAGAACGCACAAAAGAAGAGTTATACTTGTTATTGACGGGCTATTATAGTACTTTTGCAAATTGAAGTTAAAAACACAAGCTATGTGCAGCAAGATCAAGAACGCGAGACAGAAAGATATCAAGAAGGCTGTCGACACACCTTACAAACATTGCCTGAACTGCGGAACAGAACTTAATGGAAAATACTGCCATTTATGCGGTCAGGAGGCAACCACCATTACCCCAAGCGTAAGGAGTTTCATAATGGAGTATATATACAACGCCTTTATATGGGACCCTAAGACAATACAGACAATAAAGCATCTGATAATCCGTCCGGGACACTTGACAAACGATTTCCTGTCGGGAAAGTTCGTTTCTCAAGTGCATCCGCTCAAGCTGAATATGTTTATGCTGTTCGTCTTCATCACTCTTTTCGCTTTATTTGCGGGCACGGATAAGATAAACGACACCGTCCAGAGTATCACGAATGACGAAAGGGTACTCTCGACACTGCAGATTAAAATGATAACCGACGACGAAGAGTATGTCGAGAGACTAAAGACAAGTCCCCGCGATACAGTGCTGATCATAGCTCCTGTGTTTGTTGCAGAGGAACACCCAGAGTATATCACCAAGATTAAGTTGATAGAGAAAGGCAAGACCGACTCTCGAGACAAATGGGTAGCTGATGTTCCCCGCGCACTTATCGAGGACAAGATCATCATACCCATATACAAGGACTACTACTGTTTCAACACCGAAACAGGAAGAAGCATTGAGGACATTGCAATTCTCTACAGGGTATGGGCAAAGATGGTAGACATCTCCACTCATTACTTCCCTATGATTGTACTGCTGACAGCTCCTTTCCTTGCATTCTCGTTGCGCCTTGTACACCACAAGCATAAATGTCCAAGAATCAATCACTTCATTTTCTCGTTGCACTATACTGCGCACCTTGAACTGCTCATCATATTGATATTCATACTTTATCAGTTTGCAGAACCACCGACAGAAGTGCTGCAATGGGTATTGCTGCTTACCTCCTGCGCTTATCTTACAATCTCATTCAGACAGGTATACAAAAGAGACTCCTGGATCAAGTCCTGCATCAAGGCAATCCTGACAACCTTTACATATACAATGATTATTATGCTGTCATTCTTACTCATATTCCTTATTGCCTGTTTCATAACTGCCTACAGTGTGTAGGAACGGCTATATATAACAAAAAGCAGCGGACTCCAAGAGT
>JAFYSC010000192.1 GCA_017546635.1 Bacteroidaceae bacterium
CATTCTTGACCACATTGGAAGACCTACAATAAAAGCATTTTTTTTAGCATATCAATAATAATCTTTACAAAGATATGTAAATCAAATAATTACAAAGGTTTTATCCTACTTTTTGTCCGCCCTGCCAGAATTATGGATGATGCTCTTGCACTTAATCATAAAACCGACTCTTCCCTTATGAAAAGAGGAAAAGTCGGTCCTATAATTAAACGGTCGACCTGTAAGCCGGGTTCTGTACCTCTAGAAAGAGGCGTCTGTCATTCATCTATGACGTACATCGCTGTACGACTAAAGCGTTCTACCCTCCGACTCGAACGAGCAGCTCTCAAACGTCGGT
This sequence comes from Bacteroidaceae bacterium, assembly GCA_017546635.1. GTDB lineage: Bacteria > Bacteroidota > Bacteroidia > Bacteroidales > Bacteroidaceae > HGM04593. The sequence continues at coordinate 338 of JAFYSC010000192.1, forward strand.
ATACGCGAACTTGCAGCTCCCAAGATGCACAGCCCGTACATCGCTGCACGGCTGGTGGGCTCTTACCCCGCCTTCTCACCCTTACCCTTGCGGGCGGTTGTTTTCTTCTGCATTACTCTGCCTTCGCAGACAGCTTTCTGTTAGGAAGTGGGATGCTCTGTGCTGCCCGGACTTTCCTCCTTTGTGCTTATAGCGCAACGGCGACAGACCGTTCGACTGTTTTTGTTTCTTTGTGCAAAGATACGAATAAGCGAGCGATAAATATCAAGTTTACTTGAATATTTTTCACAGCGAGCGAAAGTATCTTCGAGCTTCAGCTCAAAGTCCCGAATAAGCGAGCGATAAATATCAAGTTTACTTGAATATTTTTCACAGCGAGCAGGAAAAAATAAGTATACTTGAATATTTTCCGAGCTGCATCCTATCTAATCTTATAAGACCTCCTATAATATTCCTGTCGCTATTCCTGCATTATGTCGAGTGTCGTTTTACAAGGTATTCCCCTGTAGAATGTTTCCAGTACTTCCCCAAAAATGTCATTAGGAGACAATACGTCGAACATAGTCATACAGGAGCGTACTTTCATTGCATCGACGTATCCAAAAATCTCCAGTGCCGTCTTGTCTTTGTGTTTCAGCAACTCTTGTGTTATCTCGCGAATTCTGCTGCATAGTATCCCGTTACTCAGATAACGTTCCGCTTCGTCCCTGTCGGCAATACCGAAATATTTTGCTACGTTACTGTGTCCCAGACACCGTAGCTGCGGAAATATATACCATATCCAATGGCTTTCTTTATATCCGTTCCTTATCTCCTCGAGTGCCTGATGGTAGTTGCCGCCATATGGCGTTTCCTGTGCCTCTATAAAGCGTCTGATGTCGGTTTGCGGTATTGTATTCATAGTAGCTGTGTTATTGTTGAAAGTTGTCTTTTATCTTGTTCCGTCCTTTTGGCTGGTTCAAATATGCCTCCGATTATTGCTGCTGATATTCCCGTAATCCTACTTGAACCTTACTCGTTGTCAATCCATTGCAATCTCATCGGCAATTGCAAGGATTGTTCCCGACAATTCAAGGGTGTCTTCGAGGTTATTTCCCTCAGGGCAGAAAATGTTGCGCTCCTTTATCTCCCTGTAACCATATATCGCGCCCATAATGTTACCGCATACAGCTCCTGTGGAATCGCTGTCTCCGTCGTGGTTTACCGAGGCGATGATTGCCTCCTCTACGCTGCCGATATGTCTGATTGCGCAATAGAGGGCTATGGCCCAGGTCTCCTCGGCAACCAACCCTCTCCGAGCCTGTAGATGGCTTCGGCATCGGTGGTGTCGGAGTGTGCAAGCTCAATGGCCTTTTGGGTAATCTCTTTAAGATATTCTTTTTCGGATTCGTATTTGCAGGGGTATATACTGTCGAGCACAGCAAAAGAATCTTCTACGATATTCACAATCTTGCGTTCGGCCTGCCCGGGTGTCAATGGGATGAGCTTGTATATCAATAGCGAGAAGAGTGCCGAAGGCAGAAAACCGAGCGGGTGCTGGTGTGTTACCTCCGATGCATCGGCCGAAAGTTGCGCAACAATACGCTCGTCGTATTCCTCTCTTGCAGCTGCATACAAAGCGATTGGTGCTACGCGCATTATTCCTCCGCATCCTTTGCTGTTGTTGTTCGGTTCTTGACCACGTACTATCGAATCCAATGCCGAAAGGCAAGTGTTTCCTGGGGCACGCAGGCTGTGCAGCTCGGGAATTGCGCTAATCTTGCAGCTGACTTTTCGTGGCATCTTGTCCGTTTGTGTATAATACCAGTCTATATATGCATAAGTTATTGCATATATTGCATTTATGTTCTGCTCGTGGGCATTCAACAGTCCATTGGCGGTGAACAGTGTCATCTGCGTATCGTCGCTTATGAGTGCCTTTCCTTTATTGTCGAGGGCAAACTTTGTTATTCCTTGCTCTCCAAAGCGTGAGAGTATTGCTCTGCGGCTCATAAATTCAACCTCGTAGCCAAGTGCATCACCTGCTGCGCCTGCTATCAGCGAGCCGCGAATCTTATCCTTTATAAAGTCCTTTTCCATTTGTCTGTATTTTTATTGAGTCTGTAATTGTCCCGTATGCATTCTGTGCTAGGGTATTGTGGTCTATTCTTATAGAATGCAAATAACGGCAAAATCTATCAGATTCTGCCGTTATTGATGTAATTTTCTCTGTACTGCGCCTCATTCATCAATCCTGCTCTTCGTCGGCAGCAATCTCCTCGCTGCGGCTTTTCATATTTATGACAGGCTTTACAAAGTATAGCACGTCTACAGTGTCGCGTATTGCTTCGAGTATTTCCTTGGGGTCCTTGTAGGCCATAGGGCTCTCGTCGATGGTGTCGGTCTGTACCGAAGTGGTGTATATGCCTTCCATCGATGCGCGGTACTCGTCAATGTCGATAATCTCCTTTGCCATAGAGCGTGAAACCAATCGTCCTGCGCCGTGTGGTGCCGAACAGTTCCATTCGGGGTTCGACTTTCCTGTGCAGATGATGAGTCCGTCGCGCATATTGAAGGGAATGACGAGTTTCTCTCCCATAATTGAGGCTACTGCACCC
>JAFYSC010000193.1 GCA_017546635.1 Bacteroidaceae bacterium
CTGCCACCATTGGCAATAGACTCCGGCAGGACTATTTTATTTCGGTTTCCTCCTTCATATCAATCTCCTTGCCTTGCGCATCGAAGAATTTATATTCCAGAAAGGCAAGACTCTGGTCGGGGATGACACGCACTCCGAATCCATATTTAAGTTGCCATTTACGGTATATCGATATGAATCCTTTATTCACATATGCTGCAACATAGGGGTGTATATGAAGCGTAAAGCTCTTGACCCCGATGTTGTTTACCAATGTCTCTATCTTACTCTCTAAAGTATCTGTAAATAGTATGGACGACTGGACCTTGCCTTTTCCGAAACAAGTAGGACACTTCTCCTCGACCGGCATATCGATTGCAGGACGCACCCTCTGCCTTGTTATCTGCATCAGTCCAAATTTACTCAATGGCAGGATATTATGCTTAGCCCTATCGTTCTCCATATTCTGCGTCATACGCTCATACAGTTTCTGACGATTCTCGGACTTGTCCATATCAATAAAATCCACCACTATGATTCCTCCCATATCCCTCAGACGGAACTGCCGTGCCAGCTCGTCGGCTGCCGCAAGGTTCACCTCCAAAGCATTGTCTTCCTGGTTAGTGGCATTGTTGCGTGCCTTGTTGCCACTGTTTACATCCACGACGTGAAGCGCTTCGGTATGCTCTATCACCAGATAGGCACCTCCTTTGAACGAGACGATTTTGCCAAATGAGGACTTTATCTGTTTTGTTATGGCAAAATGGTCAAATATGGGCAGCTCGCCACGATATAGCCTTACAATATCGGCACGCTCCGGGGCAATGAGTGATACGTAGTTCTTTATATCCTTCCACACATCAATATTGTTGACGTGTATGCTCTCGTATGATGGATTGAAAAGGTCGCGCAACAGGGCCACCATACGATTAGACTCTTCATAAACCAAAGTAGGAGGCTTGGTGCTCTTCTGCACCTTTGCAATAAGGTTCTCCCAACACTCCACAAGATGACGCAACTCGGCATCGAGCTCAGCTACCCTCTTGCCCTCGGCAACCGTACGTACTATCACACCGTAATTCTTGGGTTTTATGCTCTGCAACAACTGCTTGAGACGTGTACGTTCCTCGGCCGACTTTATCTTTGACGACACCGACACCTTGTCTTCAAAAGGAATGAGTATCAGGAATCGTCCGGCAAATGATATTTCGCCGCTCAAACGGGGACCTTTTGTGTTTATGGGTTCTTTGGTTACTTGAACAAGCACCTCCTGCCCTGTCTGCAGAGCATCGGAGATATTACCTTCCTTCCCCTTCTCGGGCACAATGCTTGCCTTTGACATAGGGAATGTTTTCTTGCGGTCACTTGTGACCTGCTTCAGATACTTTTGCTGAGAGTAAAATTGTGGACCTAAATCCAAATAGTGAAGAAAAGCTTCTTTTTCGGAACCGACGTCAACGAAGCAGGCATTCAATCCGGGCATAATCTTCTTTACGCGCCCCAGATAGATGTTGCCTACCGAGAATGATGCTGTCTGCTCTTCCCTTTGAAACTCTACCAGCTGTTTGTCTTCGGTAATAGCTATAGAGACTTCACCGGGCTGAACATTTACAAATAGTTCGCTTACCACTGTTTCTTTTACTTTAATTCGTTCAGGTTAGGACGAGACCCCATTCAATCCGGACACTATACTGCACCTTATACGAAAACTCGGATTAAGGCTACGGCACGCCAAGTGTAACGGCCTATAAAATGGAAAGAGCCTCTTTGTCCACTGTTCACACCACAATTTTCCTTGTGTATTTTAACACAAAGAACAAACTTGCAACTTATTCTTTGAAATAGCCCGTGCAAGTCTGTTCCTTGTATTCATTCAGACATTTTTACTTTTTGCTCTTATGTCTGTTCTTTCTCAGTCTTTTTTTACGCTTGTGCGTAGACATTTTATGTCTTTTTTTCTTTTTACCGCTGGGCATAGTTGATAATGTTTATTGGTTAATGATTAAAATTATTTCTTCACTTCGTTTACGAACGATTTTGCAGGCTTGAATGCAGGAATGCTGTGTGCAGGAATAATAAGTGTAGCTTCCTTGTGAATATCACGTGCTGTCTTCTCTGCTCTCTCCTTTATAATAAAGCTACCGAATCCACGAAGATAAACGGGTTCGTGCTTCGACAATGACTCTTTTACAACATCCATAAATGCCTCGACAGTTGACAGCACGACTGTTTTTTCAATGCCTGTCTTGTCTGCAATTTCTTTAACAACATCAGCTTTTGTCATTTCCAGTATATTTTGTGATTTATTATTTTGTAAATTTCGGTTGGCAAATATATAGCTTTTTTTACTTATGCCGAAATATAATCGGGGTTTTTTGCTAAAAAATCTTGATTTTCTGCACTTTTATGGTTTTATCAACCTTATTTTCTATGTTTTTATTGAATTTGCAAAGAACTTCAAACAGGAATTACAACACCGGAGAATACAATGCTGCAACACCTGAGTTTCCGTTATTTTCACACACATTATATCAGGCAAGCTTCCACAGCCTACCAAGAGGAATAAAGCAATTCTCAAAATTTGCCATATTTGCAACATTATATTAACTTTGCCAATATTTCATATTATATTTAAAGGTTACAAATATGAAGATAAAGCATATAGTATCATTGACAATCATTATCGCATTATCATTAGCTTCAGCAGGATGTCTCTATGTGTACAACATTGTTATGAGTCCGCAGATTGAGCTTGACGAAACTGCATACATCCATATATACCCCGACGATACGGCCGAAGAGATAATAGGCAAGATTGAAAAAGCCGCCAAGCCCAAGAATATACAAGGATTCAGGTTGCTAGCCTGGCACAACAATCTCGACAAGCAGAAACGTACCGGGAAATATGCCATAAAGGACGGAGACAATATGCACGGCCTGTATCGTCGCCTGGTATCGAACCAGCAGACTCCAGTCAAGGTAACCGTTCCTGCAACACGCACCATAGAACAGCTTGTAGGCAGTGTGTGCAAGCAGCTTATGATGGACTCGCTGGAGCTGGTTGAATTCACCAATTCAAAGCCCTACTACACAAGGCTTGGGTATAGCGAAGAGACACTGCCGTCGCTTTTCCTGCCAAACACGTACGAGGTATATTGGAACATCAGCCCGGAGCGTTTTATGATACGGCTGATGAAAGAACGGCGTAATTTTTGGAACGACGGACGCAAGGCAAAGGCTGCGGCCATAGGACTGACGATTGAAGAGGTGGCAACGCTTGCATCCATTGTCGACGAGGAGACCAACAACGATGCCGAAAAGCCGATAGTAGCAGGTCTGTACATCAACCGCCTCAAGAGAGGAATGCTCCTGCAAGCCGACCCTACGGTAAAATATGCATTGGGCGATTTTGCACGCAAGCGTATACTCAAGGCCGACCTTGAGATTGACTCCCCC
>JAFYSC010000194.1 GCA_017546635.1 Bacteroidaceae bacterium
CAACTCCTTACCCAGGAAGTTGCTGCTTGTAAATTTCATAACCAGGGGGTCGCGCAGACGCAACAGGATACGCGCATCGAGCTGCTCATAAGGCGTGTGCATACGGTAAAGCTCCTGATATATGGAATAAGCCTTGCGTGTCTCCTCCTTTGTAAAACCAGCCACAGAGACCTCCGAATCGTTCTCGGGAGCATATATCAGCGCATTGCCGGTAGCGACCTCCGGCAATATCATATTTTTCCACGTATACAGACGGCAAGTAAAGACAACCTTGAAACAAGGATACTCTTCGGAAACCAACAACGACAATATGTCATCATAAAGCATCAGCGGGCCAGAAGATGTTTTTCCATAATATTTCATACACTCATTGAGCGCGTCGAAGAAGAAGCACACACGGGCTCCACGCTCCTGTGCTTTCGAGTGCAGGGCATCGATATGCCGCTTGATGCCCTTCTTCGATTTTATACCGAATATCCTTCGGAACGCATTATCCAATGTCTCGCCCGAGAAATCGGACGAATTGAATATCAGCACAGCTTCGCGGCCTTCGTTCAACTTCTCGGTCCAATAGCAGAGTTGGTTCGTTTTTCCCTGCCCTGCTTCACCTATTAGCGGAAAAAGCGTCGCATTGCTTTCCCAGAAACCATACAGCATAGAAGTCAGGTTGTCACGCTCCACAAAGAGTTCGCGGTTGTATTTTTTCTCTTTATATACCTTATCCAGATAGGCCGACGTCTCCTGTTGCATACAGGCAAGGAATTCATCCCAGTTAAGCTCCTTCGCAACATCGAACGATGGAACAAACCGCTTAAGATAGCCGTCTATATCGTCGTTCATAACATCGCTCTCGAACCTCATTGCATTCTCGTTCGATGACAGGAAACCGGCCGATTCATCCTTGAGAGTAGAGAACACATATACGAACCTCTCTCCATCCATAAACACAAGCGGGAAGAGGTCGGTTGTCTCACCGTCACCACACAGGTAATAGTGTCCCGGCAGCAGTGAACAGGAGTTTTCAACCCTTTGAGGAGCTGTTCCGTTCATACACCACGCATTGCCGTCGGCATCCACTGCTACCGCCGTTCCATAAGTAAACGGTTCAAGCGAACGCAGCATCATAACAAGGCGCGGCTCCAGAGAGTAGAGCACGCTTTTATACAACTCCTCGCTAAGCGTATTTCCGTGGCCGCGATAGTCATTGCGTATCTTCACTATGCTTGCCTCGTTCTTGCCGCCCATCAAACGATTTATACGTTTGGTGTAAATATTACCGCACATTGCAGCCACCAGGGGATGCCCGGGCATCTCCTTTTCGAGCAGCGCCATCATAGGTGAAAAGAAATCATTCACCCAGTCGCCAAAAGATAGCGGACGCTTCGTATCAATCTTCTTCACTATGCTTGCCGCAAGCTGCATCGAGGAAGGAGTCGACAGTTTATGCAACAGGCGCAACATCACCACCGAAGAGTATTGTACCGATATTTCAAAAAAATCGAGCACAAGGTTCATAGCCCTCTGGTAGCGTCCCGAAGCAATGGCAGCAAAAGCATTGGCAACCGGTACAGCAAGCGTATAAGGAAGCCTCTCTATACTACGTTCAACAAGTTGCTCGACAGCCGATAAATGCTCGGCGTCATACTCCTGCAAAAAGAGATATTCAGACATAGTGATTATAAACCGTATAATTTGTTGTATACTGCAAATTTATAGAAATTGTGAGAAATTGTTTAAATTTATACCGTTAAGTTTTTTACAGGTCAAAAGATACTCACGCTCGCTGTGAAATATCCAAGCAAGCTTGATATTATTTCGCTCGCTTATCCAAGACTTTGGGCTGAAGCCCGAAGATACTCACGCTCGCTGTGAAATATTCAAGCAAGCTTGATATTATTTCGCTCGCTTATCCGTATCTTTGCAGCAAATAGCCAATACACACCTACACAAAAAACATAAAATATATGAGCACATACAACCACTATGCATACCTTTGCGGACACTTTACTACCAAGAAAGAGATAAGGATATCAGACAATGAATGGGAGCAGACAACATATTCCACAGAAAAGGCCCAAGAATACAGCAAATTCTTCTATAAGGAATTTCTCGAATTGCAGGCCCCCTGCAGCAGCGCGTCATTATGCAAGCATTATCTTCACAAGGTAGACAAGAACATCGGGATACAAATTAACGGAAAAAACTATGGATTTACGTTGAAAGGAGTAAAGTTGTATGCCATGCCATTCGGCATTGTACTCTTTTCCATAGAAATGGAGAACAGCTCGGACAACCTTAACGACTTTACCAATATACTATTCTCACTGCGGTCATTAAACTATGACAGCATAGAACAGGCCGAGTTCATCAAAGAGGCTATTGACCCCATAAAAAAGATTTATTGCCAACTGAAGGATATTGACGAGTGCGGTTTTTCGGATTTGGTAGAAAACGGCAACAAGATGAAAATCTTTCAGATTGTAAACAGCAATATCAGCGAAGGACTTACGAAAGAACAAAGGATAAGACGCCTTTACGAAATTGCTTCCACCTCAAGAGTCACTTTAGAAGGCGAAAAAAACCCTACAGGCAGCAGCGACGAGTATATAGAAAAAATAACCTCTACCAACCGGTTGTCAGTCTTCAAGAATTGGGATGCTTTAGGACTTTTGGACAGTTTTACCATTTATTCAACGCAAACCGAAGACAAACTCATCAACCAGTGGAAAAGTTCATACTTTGAACTTATCTATCTGCACGCGCTTTTCAAAAAAGTATATCTGTTCGACCTAAACAACAGATTCAGGGAGAACAGCACCTGCGTTGCAAACCTCGAAAAAGAGTACGAAAATTTTGAGCAGGAATGCTGCTTCCATAAGATATCATACAATTTCCTTCCCCACGAAATACTTAAAACAATCAACTCGGGATTGGAAATTGACGAAGAGAACAAGCAGCTTGGCGAAATCCTCGTCAAGAGCAACGAAAGAAGGAAGAAACGCAACGAGAATAAAGTAAATATGCTCCTGTTGGGCCTATCGGCACTTACCATTTCATCGGCACTCTTTGACCTTGCAAGCCTGCTCGACCAAATGTTCCCATATACAAACTATTTCGAAGCTGCAACGTATGGTTATCGCCTGGTAATCACGTTAACGGTAATAATAGTTGGAACAATCACCTATCTTCTTTTCCGAAGGAAATAGCATAGCAAAGCGAGGCTGACTTCTGTCAGCCTCGCTTTTTATTATATCATTTGACAAAACCGCAATCCAAGGATTTATGCAAGCAACCCATAGATAAATACCCGCCCGAATAAAAGCGCCCGTTCAATCGCGCCGGCGTAGCGCCTTGAGGGTGGTTGCACCTACCATACCGTCGTCATACATTCCCTGCACCTTTTGAAAGAGGCGCACCGCCCTGACAATCTCACCATCGTAAAGCACACCTCCATCGGCGGTATAGATTATGTCCTTCTCGTCGAGAAAGAGTTTTCTTACAAGGATTCTTGCCACTGACTTTACATCGTTGCCCGAGTCTCCACGCATTATTATGCGCTCACCCAACCGGTACTTGCGTCCTGTATATTCTACAGCAGCCTTACGCCCAGCGACCTTTGCCGCACTCGGCCCCTTCTGTTTTTTTGCGCTCCTTTTCGCTTTTCTCTTCCCGGAAGACTTTTCTCCAGCCTTTTTAACATCCCTGTCAGCAAATGCAAGCGATGGTTGCTTACGGACAACACCCGCCTTTATAATACGGGCTATGCTGTCATTCTGCTTGTAGAATTGCGCACCTGCATTCTGCACCGCGACAAGCAGCAACAGCAACAGCAGGGATATTCTTACGCATTTATTTGACATTCAAACACTTCTCGAAACTATAAGGAACAGGAGTCTCGAACCTCAGGTATTTTCCGGTTACGGGGTGACGGAAACAGAGCAGATAGGCGTGGAGAGCCAGACGCTTTATGCTGTCGTCGTCGCTGCCATACTTTCTGTCACCGACAACAGGATGCCCAATCTGTGCCATATGAACGCGAATCTGGTTCTTGCGTCCTGTTTCAAGCTCAAGTTCTACAAGCGAATAGCCATTTGAACGGCAGAGCACACGGTAGTGCGTATGCGCATACTTACCGCCATTATCCACGGGGCTTGAGTGAGTGACAAAATGCTTGTCCTCGGTGAGCCACGAGCGTATATCGCCCTCGTTCCGCTCCACCTCACCCGAAACAAGCGCCACGTATCGGCGGTCTGTCACAAGCTCCTGCCAGCCGCGCACGAAAGACTGCTGTGTCTGCACATCCTTTGCATAGAGCATAATCCCCGAAGTATCGCGGTCGAGACGATGGACCAGATGGGCCGTGTTGCGTCCACCGCCCTTCTCGAGGTAGCGGTTGAGCACCGACTGCGCTGTCTCCTGACGTGTATTGTTGCTCATAGAGAGGAGTCCCGGACGCTTGTCGATTACAAGCAGATAGGCATCCTCGTACACAATGTCAAGGTCGTTGCTGTGGAACGCCATCTTGTGTTTGGAGCGGTCAATCATCACCGTCTGTCCGGGTTTAAGTTCCGTCAACGGGTGGGTTGTAATTATATTGTCTATAAGTACCACTCTGTTCACAATCAAGGCTTTTGCCCTGTTACGGCTTATTCCGTGCATCTTTTCCATTATGAAAGGAAGCAGCTGTACAGCCTCGGTCACCTTGAATGTGAGCATAGAATTCGTTTTTTTACGCATACTGTATGTTCTATAAATTATAAGTCAAATATTGCCTCACACTTGCCCTGTGCAAAGAGAGCATCAATCCTATGAACGGCGCTCCAGAAGCACCACATTCTCCACGTGATGCGTGTGCGGGAACATATCCACGGGCTGTACGGCTGTCACGCGGTAGTCCTTGTCGAGCAAAGAGAGGTCGCGTGCCTGTGTGGCAGGGTTACAGCTCACATAGACAATGCGCTTGGGAGCGGCAAAAAGAATTGTATCAATCACATCGTTGTGCATTCCCGCACGAGGGGGGTCGGTTATTATCACATCGGGACGTCCGTGCTCCTCGATGAACTCGCGCGTGAGAATATCCTTCATATCACCAGCGAAGAATGTAAGATTGTCGAGCCCGTTGAGCTGCGAGTTCACGCGTGCGTCAATTACAGCGTCCTCGACATACTCAACGCCCACCACCTTGCGTGCCTTGCGCGCCACAAAGTTGGCAATGGTACCTGTACCTGTGTAGAGGTCGTAAACAACCTCCTCGCCTGTAAGTGCAGCAAAGTCACGTGCCACTTTATAGAGGTTGTACGCCTGCTCGCTGTTTGTCTGATAGAATGACTTTGGACCCACCTTGAATCGCAACCCCTCCATCTCCTCATATATGACGTCGGTTCCCTTGAAGGTGTGCACCTCAAGGTCACCGAATGTATCGTTGCACTTGTTGTTCACCACATAAAGGAGCGATGTGACCTGCGGGAAAGTATCGGCCACAAAGCCAAGCACGCTGTGCAGCTGCTTCATCTGCTCATCGTCCTCAATCTTTGCCTGGATGAGAAGCATCACTTCGCCAGTAGTGGAGGTACGCAGCATCATATTTCGGAGAACCCCCGTCTGCGAGCGCAGGTCGAAGAAAGGTATCCCCTCGCGCACCGCATACTCGCGTATAGCGTTGCGTATCTCGTTATTGAGAGAAGGCATAAGGGCACACTCCTCAATGTCGAGCACCTTGTCGAACGCACCGGGAATGTGGAAACCGAGGGCATTCATATGCTCATACACAGTCTTGTTCTCTACCTCTTCCCAAGTGAGCCAGCGCTTGTTGCTGAATGTGAACTCCAGCTTGTTGCGATATTCACGCGTACGCTGCGAACCTAATATGGGACTAATGCCGGGAAGTTCCACCTTACCTATGCGTGTAAGCGCATCGACCACCTGCTGCTGTTTGTACTTGAGCTGGTGCTCGTATGCCAGACACTGCCATTTACAGCCTCCGCACACACCGTAATGCTTGCAGAAAGGCACTGCACGCTCTGTAGAATACTCGTGGAACTTGACAGCCTCGGCCTCGGCATAACTGTGTTTCTTACGTCGCACCTGAAGGTCGACAACGTCACCGGGCACCACAAAGGGGGCAAACACAACAAGGTCATCGACACGTGCAAGAGACTTTCCTTCAGCTGCAACAGCTGTTATTTTAATCCGCTCCAACAGCGGTAACGGTTTTTTCTTCTTAGCCATACTGATATATAGGTTTATTTGCCACAAAATTACATCTATTTTCCCTATTATCGGCACAATTAAGTTAATATCTTCGATTTTTAATAAATAAGCCACATATTTTTTGTCACAAACTTCGCTGTAAAAAGTTTTTTTTCTATATTTGCAGATTGGAAGGGGTATGCTGTCCAGACACCACTGGGCCGCATTCCTTGGACATTCAGAGAGAAATACAATTATACTTTTAACTATCAATAACATATTAAACTCAAAAATTTATGGCAGACAAAAGAGTCTATACCTTTGGTAATGGTCTTGCTGAAGGTAATGCGTCAATGAGAAATTTGTTAGGAGGTAAAGGTGCCAACTTGGCAGAGATGAACCTTATCGGTATCCCTGTTCCTCCCGGATTTACCATTACAACTGAGGTTTGCGGCGAGTATTACAGCCTCGGTCGCGAGAAAGTCATCGAGCTCCTCAAGGAAGAGGTTCAAGCTGCAGTCAAGAACATCGAGACATTGATGAACTCAACATTCGGCGATCCCACAAACCCCCTTCTTGTTTCGGTACGTTCGGGTGCACGCGCATCTATGCCCGGTATGATGGATACCATCCTTAACTTGGGTCTTAACGACGTAGTAGTTGAGGGCTTGGCAGCCAAGACCGGCAATCCTAAGTTCGCTTGGGATTCTTATCGCCGTTTCGTACAGATGTACGGTGACGTTGTTCTTGGTATGAAGCCCACAAGCAAGGAGGAGATCGACCCGTTCGAGGCTATCATCGAGAAGGTTAAGGAAGAGGCAGGTGTTGTTCTCGACAAGGACCTTAGCGTTGAGTCTCTCAAGGAGCTTGTAAAGAAATTCAAGGCTGCCGTAAAGGCACAGACCGGCAAGGACTTCCCCACCGACGCTTACGAGCAGCTTTGGGGTGCTGTTTGCGCTGTGTTCGAGTCTTGGAACAACGAGCGTGCTATCCTTTACCGTCGTATGGAGAAAATTCCTGATGAGTGGGGTACAGCAGTATCGGTACAGGCAATGGTATTCGGTAATATGGGTGAGACATCGGCTACTGGTGTATGCTTCTCTCGTGACGCTGCTACAGGTGAGAACCTCTTCAACGGAGAGTACCTCATCAACGCACAGGGCGAGGACGTTGTGGCAGGTATCCGCACACCCCAGCAGATTACAAAGATCGGTTCTCAGCGTTGGGCTGCCCTCCAGAACATCAGCGAGGAGGAGCGCGCATCTAAGTATCCTTCAATGGAGGAGGCAATGCCCGAAATCTACAAGGAGCTCGATGCTATCCAGACACGCCTCGAGGACCACTACAAAGATATGCAGGATATGGAGTTCACCGTACAGGAGGGCAAAATGTGGTTCTTGCAGACACGTAACGGTAAGCGTACAGGTGCCGCAATGGTTAAGATTGCAATGGACCTCTACCGCGACGGTATCATCGATGACAAGACAGTCCTCAAGCGTATGGAGCCCGAGAAACTCAACGAGCTTCTCCACCCCATCTTCGACACAGCAGCTCTTGCAAAGGCTAAGGTAATCGCTAACGGTCTTCCCGCATCTCCCGGTGCAGCTACTGGCCGTATCGTATTCTTTGCCGACGACGCTGAGAAGTGGAACGAGAATGGCGAGAAGGTAGTACTCGTACGTATCGAGACCTCTCCCGAGGACCTCGCAGGTATGGCTGCCGCTCAGGGTATCCTCACCGCACGTGGTGGTATGACATCACACGCTGCCGTTGTTGCACGCGGTATGGGTAAGTGCTGCGTATCTGGTGCAGGTACACTCGTTATCGACTATAAGAAACGTACATTGTCTGTTGACGGTATCACATTCAACGAGGGTGACTACATCTCATTGAACGGTTCAACAGGTCAGGTTATCGAGGGTAAGGTTGAGACAAAGGCTCCCGAGCTCAGCGGTGACTTTGCAGAGCTTATGACTATCTGCGACAAGTACGCTCGCCTCGGTGTTCGTACCAACGCTGATACTCCCCACGATGCACAGG
>JAFYSC010000195.1 GCA_017546635.1 Bacteroidaceae bacterium
TCGCCAGGAGCAGCTGCGGGAAGTACCTCTGTTGCAGCAGCAGGAACAACTGCTGTTGCTACACTTGAACAAATTGAATCAGTTGCGCAAGGCTCACTCTTGGTAGCGTTACCGCCACAAGCACACAATGAACCTACCATTGCAGCCATAATGAAAAGCTTCTTCATAACAACACAATATATTTATAATTACCTGCCTACTCCCTTTTTAGCGTTTCGGCAACCTCTTTTCTTCAAATCGTTTGCAAAGGTAGCACAATTAATTTATTTATTAACCATTTTTACATCTTTTTTTCACACAAACTTCATTTTTTCAACAATTTAGCCATCATAATGTGAAAATTTAATCAAATCTGCATCAATTTACACAAAAATTCGGGAGCAGACATTCAGTCCGCTCCCGAATTCTCTAATCTATAGGCCGTTGGGATGCAGTGCACCGACAACCTTTTACATTACAACAGCACCTTGAATGTATACTTGCCGGCACCGTTGCGCACAACAACCACATACGAGCCACAGGGCACACCCTCGGTTGCAAGTGCAAGCTGCGGGACATTGCCCTGGGCAACAGCCGATGCAAGCTTCACACCACCAAGATTATACAATGTAACCTCGGTTCCCTCGGCAATATTACCGTTGCAGACAAGCGCTCCATCCTCCTTTGCAAAAGAGTAGTTCACACCAGCGGCATCAACGCTATCAACGCTTGTATCCACATTGGCAAGCGGAGTGAAGCGCAGGGTATATTCGTATGTACCTGTAGAAGGAACATAATACTGGCTGATGGTTCCTGTCTTCTGTCCGCAACTACCGTTACCGAGACCTCGCTGTATAATGTCGAAGTGGGCATACACATCGGCAGGCGAACCGAGGTCCCAAGTGTGTGTGGCATTCTTGAGCGTCTCATCGTCGTAGTATAGAACCGAGAATGCAGCCTCGCCCTTGATTGTCTCAACCTTTATTCCGTTGCCTGTTTCGGCATCGGCCAGGATTAGCTCGCGCATATCCTCGCGGTTGGCCATACTCTGGGGCTTGGGATAAGGTTCGAACATATCGGCAACCGTAGTATAGTAACGTCCGAGATAAGAACCCGTCTGGCGGTCGATGTAATTCTC
This sequence comes from Bacteroidaceae bacterium, assembly GCA_017546635.1. Classification (GTDB taxonomy): domain Bacteria; phylum Bacteroidota; class Bacteroidia; order Bacteroidales; family Bacteroidaceae; genus HGM04593. The sequence continues at coordinate 1,118 of JAFYSC010000195.1, forward strand.
CCAAGGTCCGCGTGCATAATACTCTACCTTGTCGAAATTCAACGGGAATGCCATTCCAAGGCCTATACGGCGAAGGTTGGTATTCTTGGCAGTATATTTTGCCTCAAGCTCCACTACTCCGTTATTGTACACCTTATATGTAAAGGTATGGTTACAGTTGTTGCCAGTTCCGTTCACTATGATTTTAGCCATACTCTTGTCACTGTTCATAGAAGCGCTTGTCACCGCAGTCGAAGTCATTCCGTTGCCCGCGCCATAGTTGCTGAGCGACTCTGTTGGGCCGTCGTTCTCTACCCAACGGTAATTCTCGTAGCGGGGTGCACGGCTTATGCGCTCCACGCCATCTACATTCCACGATACAAGTTCACCAGCCTTTGTGAACTTGACAGATACCCTGCTGTTCGAAACATAGTAACCGTCGGTAGCGCTCTTGAGGGCAAGTTGCTCCTCGGCAACCTGCACGGCAGCCTTCTCACCTGCAGCGGCACACACATACTGCTCCGATGCAATTGAATAGCCGGCCTGCGCCCACTCCTCGTCGTCGGCAAGAACAACATCTACGTTCAGAAGAACCTCGTAACCCTCGGCATCATCGAATGTATATTGGGGAATTTCAACAGTCACCGAAGCGTTGGGAGCTGTTGCAGGAATTGCAACCACGCCCTCCTGCTTCACTGTTCCATTATATAAATAGGTATATTGCAGCTTGAATCTGTCGAGCGAGATAAAGTCATAGGCATTCTTGAGTGTGAGCTTGCCGTTTGCATACTCCGCAAACTTCACATACTGGTAGACTTTCTTCACCTCGGTAAGCTCGGGGCTCCAGGCGCGGTCGGCACTTACAAGACCATTGTTGACGAAGTTACCCTGGTGAGGACCGGGATAATCGGAACCTGTACGGTATTTGTTGTGTCCGTTAACCTTGAATGTACCGTTCTTTATATCCTGCGCATCGTATATCGACTGGTCAATCAAATCCCATATACAACCGCCAATTCCATATGTACTGTTCTCTATGATATCCCAATACTCCTTGAGGTTACCAACTGCGTTACCCATTGCGTGGGCATACTCGCACATAAAATAAGGCTGTTGCTTGTTATTGTTGTTTGCATCGCTGTTACAGGTTGTGATGTTGGGATACATAACCGAGAAAAGGTCGGTGTGTGCAGTTCCGCCGCGTGTAGAGCCCTCGTAGTGTATTATACGGTTGTCGATGGCACGTATTGCCGAGTAGACGTGACCGAAATTCTTGCCGCCTCCACTCTCGTTACCGAGACTCCAGAAAATGATTGAGGGGAAGTTACGGTCGCGGTACACCATACGCAGGTTACGGTCGACATACTGTGCCCTCCAGCTGTCCTCGTTGGTTATACCACCGCCTTCGCCGCCTGCATCCCAGCTCTTGTGGCACTCAACATCGGCCTCGTCCATACAGTAAAGACCATAGTAGTCGAACATTGCATTCATTTTTGCCTGACGGGGATAGTGGCTTGTACGCACGGTGTTCATATTGCTCTGCTTCATAAGGAGCACATCCTTGAGCATAGTCTCCACATCAACGGTACGTCCTGTAACGGGATGTGTATCCTGCAGGTTCGCACCCTTGAAGAGTACGCACTCACCATTGATATACACCTTTCCGCTCTTTATCTCGATGTGGCGGAAACCATATTTTGTAGAGAAGACGTGCTCCTCGTTTCCGTTTGCATCCTTCTGCGAAACAACAACAGTGTAAAGGTTAGGAGTCTCGGCTGTCCAGGGAAGAAGGGCCGAGAGTCCTGCAAAATTCACATTTGCACTCTTTTCAGTCTCGCCGGCAGCAAAGCTGAATGTTGCACTCTTTGTTGCAAGGAGATTGCCATCGGGAGCTATAAGAGAAACATCCACGTTCTTTTTAACAGCTGCCGCGTCGCGGTTATCCATAGAAAGCTCCACATTCATACTTCCGCTTGTGTAGCCGCCCGCCGCACTGAGAGCACTTGTGATATAATGGTCGCGGACAAAGGTCTTAGGAGTAGCAAAAAGATATACGTCGCGATGTATACCGCTCATATGCCACATATCCTGACCCTCGAGGTACGAGCCGTCGCTCCAGCGGAACACCTGTACCGAAACATTGTTCACACCCTCACGGACGTGTGCTGTAACATCGAACTCCGCATCGTTGTTCGCACCCTGTGTATAACCCACATACTTGCCGTTCACCCACACAAGTGCCGCGCTATATATTCCGTCGAAATGCAGGAACACACGCTTGCTGCCCCAACCCTCGGGAAGAGTAAAGTCGCGACGGTAAGAAGCCACAGGCTCGGGCAATCCATAGTTCATCTTTATTGAAGGAGGATTGTTTGCAAACGGATAGTTCACGTTCACATAGTAAGGCTCACCATATCCCTTCATCTCGAGACACGAGGGAACAGATATTGTATCCCAAGAAGAGACATTGACCTCATCGCCCCAGAAGTCATCCTTACCGGGACGGTCATCGACATTCTCAACATAGTTGAGGTTCCATACACCATTAAGGCTAAGGTACTCGGCACCCTCGGGAGTGAGCCAGGGATAATCGTAACGCCCGTCGGCATTCATTGCCCCGGTCGAAGCGTAAGGAATATATGTTGCGTGTCCCGCCTCCTTGTTTTCCTCGTAGATAGTCTCGTCCTCCCACATAGTAGGTTTAGGAACATCATCGGCCACAACCTTCTCAATAGTAAAGAGAGTATTCTCGCCGCTGGCATCGGTCGTCATCAACAGATTGCTGCCGTCTGCAGCAAGATAGTACCAGGTCTTGTTGCTCTTGCCCCTGAGACGATACACGCCATTCTTTGCATCTGCAGCCACAACATACAGCTGTTGGTTCTCGTTGCTGTACGAGGGGTCCCACAGAAGCGGGGTTCTCTTTCCGCCAAGAGCAAGGTCTATCGCCTTACCGAAGTATGCACCGTACAACTGCACATACTCATCCATTGCGTTGCTGCGGCGCATCTGCCACACAAAATTCTCTCTTGAAGCCTCTTTGTACTCATCGGCATAGATGAGGGCATTGTTGGTGTTGTTTCCGCGCGTATTGAGCGCTAGGGCGCTATTCTTGCTACGGATAACATAATAGTTACCCACAACTGGAACATTCTTTATCTCCTGGTTCTTCACGAACTGCAGCTTGAAGTGGGTAGACTCGCCCGTCGCCCCCTCGACCATCATCAACGAACCGTTGTCTTGCACCTGCAGCACTTTTGAGCGTCCGCTGTTATAGGCAAACTGTACAATACCCTGGGCCTCGTCGACAACGCTCACATAAAAAGCCTGGTTGTATGTAGTGTTGGGTTCCCACTGAAGCAGCTTGCCCGGCGCAGAGCTGCTCATAGCCATATCCGCCGCCTGACCATAATTGCTGTTGTAAAGCGAGAAGACAGGCTCCTTATCGGAGAAGGAGATGAACGTCCACTCCTGACCCAAAGAGTTTTCGTTCAATGCAGCCACACTCAAATAGGCATTATGCTCGGCTACATCGCCATTGGTGACAACCTTGCCGGTGGAGATACTGACAAGGCGGTACACTGCGCCGTCAGCCGGCTTTAGAGCATAGGCAAAGGAGGCCAGCATAAACCCCGCAAGCAGCACCGATGCTCTCAATGTTAGTAACAAGTTTTTCATCTGATATAATTTTAATTGATTGATTTTTCGCTTCAAAAAAAAACACGTCTGTATTCTCCTTAATACAATGTATATTTTGCAAATATAACTTAAATAAATTAAAATGTGGATGTAAATAAAAAAAATGCCCGGCATTTGTTACCGCCTTATGCCCGCAACGGTTGCATTGGACATTTTGCCTATACGCAAAGCCGTATTTTTTCGTTATTTATTCAATACGTGTTAGTTTTTTCGGCAATTTATGAGTATTTTTGCATCGCGTTGTATATTTTTTCAAGCAACGGCAAACACGGAGTAGAATCACAAACAATAATCAAACAATATGAAAAGAGCATCTAAAATTATGGCAGCAATGTTAATCACAGGCGCTGCCGTTACCGGTTGCGGCGACGGAAGCGAAAAGCAGGAAGCCGCAATAATAGGCAAGTCACAAATAAAGATTGAGGGCAGACGTATGACTCCCGAGGCACTATGGGCAATGGGACGCATAGGTGAGGTTTGCGTATCGCCCGATGCTGCAACCGTCATTTACGGCGTGAGCTACTACAGCGTGGAGCAGAACAAGAGCCACCACACCCTGCACACAATGGACGCAGACGGCAACAACCAGCGACTGCTCACCACCACCGCAGCCAACGAGACAGGCGCAGCGTGGATAAAGGGCGGCACAAAGATTGCATTCCTCTCGAACGAGGGCGGCAGCAACCAGGTGTGGGAGATGAACCCCGACGGCAGCGGGCGCAAACAGCTGTCGCACGAGGAGAGCGACATCGAAGGTTTCCTCTTCTCGCCCGACGAGAGCAAGGTTGTACTCATCAAACGTATAAAAATCAAGGAGACAACAGCCGACATCTACCCCGACCTTCCCCTTGCACAGGGCTTTGTCGTGAACGACCTTATGTACAAGCACTGGGACGAGTGGCTTAACGATGCGCCCCACCCCTTCATCGCCACATTCGACGGCAACAGCATAAGCGGTGCGACAGATATTCTTGAGGGTACAAAATACGACTGCCCCAACCGTCCCTTCGGCGGTGTTGAGCAGCTCGCCTGGAGCAACGACAGCAAGAAGCTCGCATACGCCTGCAACAAGAAGACAGGCAGGGACTACAGCGTGAGCACCGACACGGACATCTACCTCCTCGACCTCGAGAGCAACAAGACCGAGAACCTGTGCAAGCTCGACGACGCACGCTCCAACTACGGCTACGACACAGCACCCTCATTCTCGCCCGACGGCAACTACCTCGCGTGGCTCAGTATGAAGCGCGACGGCTACGAGAGCGACCAGAACCGCCTGTGCGTGATGGACCTCAGAAGCGGCGAGCAGAAATACATCACCGAAAAGTCATTCGACAGCAATGTCGACAGCTACTGCTGGGCACACGACAGCAACAGCCTCTACTTTACAGGTGTATGGCACGGCGCATCAATGGTATATAACGTGAACCTCGTGGGCGACCTCAAGAAACTCACCGACGGCGACTACAACTACACATCGGTGGCACTCCTGGGCACAAAGCTCATCACCACACGCCAGTCAATGAGCTCGGCAAACGAAATCTACGCAATGGAGCCCAAAGCCGGCGCACAGGTAGAGCAGTTGACCTACGAGAACAAGCACATCTACGAGCAGATGGACTTCGGCAAGGTAGAGGCACGCTGGTGCACCACTACCGACGGCAAGCAGCTGCACTCTTGGGTAATCTATCCTCCCCAGTTCGACCCCAACAAGAAATACCCCACACTGCTCTTCTGCGAGGGCGGTCCCCAGTCACCCGTCAGCCAGTTCTGGAGCTTCCGCTGGAATTTCCAGATAATGGCAGCCAACGGCTATATCATTATTGCCCCCAACCGCCGCGGACTCCCCGGCTTCGGAATGGAATGGAACGAACAGATAAGCGGCGACTACGGTGGCCAGTGTATGCAGGACCTCTTTGCAGCCATCGACGACATCTGCAAGGAGTCATACGTTGACACCGACCGTCTGGGATGCGTAGGCGCAAGCTTCGGCGGATACACAGCAATGTGGATGGCAGGACACCACAACAAGCGCTTCAAGGCATTCATTGCACACGACGGATTCTTCAATATGGAGCAGCAGTACTTCGAGACCGAGGAGAGCTGGTTCACCAATTGGGACTTGGGCGGTGCTCCCCACGAGAAGAGCGCACAGACACTGAAGTCATACGCCAACTCACCCCATAAGTTCGTCGAAAAATGGGACACCCCCATTCTGCTCA
>JAFYSC010000196.1 GCA_017546635.1 Bacteroidaceae bacterium
CTATCGGTGCAGCCCTCGTAGGCTCAATGCCCAAGCCCGCACTGCTTGTGAACACAGCACGCAAGGAGGTTATCAACGAGCCCGAGCTGTTGCAGGTTATGCAGGAGCGTGGCGACATAAAGTATGTGACCGACGTTGCTCCCGATGCACTTGCCGAGTTCGAGGCTTTCGAAGGCCGTTTCTTTGCGACACCCAAGAAGATGGGTGCACAGACAGCCGAGGCCAATATCAACGCAGGTATTGCGGCAGCAAAGCAGATTGTCGACTTCTTCGAGAATGGTAACGAGCGTTTCAGAGTAAACAAATAAGAGTGATTAGAGTATGGCAATTATAAAACCTTTTAGGGGAGTACGTCCTCCCAAGAGCCTTGTAGAGAAGGTACAGAGCCGTCCCTACGATGTCCTTAACTCCGAAGAGGCACGTGCCGAGGCCGAGGGCAACGAGGTGTCGCTCTACCACATAATACGTCCCGAGATTGATTTTCCCGTAGGAACCGACGAGCACGAGCCCCAGGTATACGCCAAGGCTGCCGAGAATTTCGCAAAATTCCAGGAGAACGGCTGGCTCGTTCAGGACGACAAGGAGCAGTATTACATCTACGCCCAGACGATGAACGGCAAGACACAGTACGGTCTTGTGGTGTGCGCCTACGTCGACGATTATATGAATGGCGTAATAAAGAAGCACGAGCTTACACGCAAGGATAAGGAAGAGGACCGTATGAAGCACGTCCGCGTGAACGATGCCAACATTGAACCCGTGTTCTTTGCATTCCCCGACAATGCTCTTCTCGACGAGCTTGTGGCACGATACACAGCCGCTGCTCCCGAGTACGATTTTACCGCACAGCTCGACGGCTTCCGTCACCAGTTGTGGATTGTCGACGGCGAGCAGGATATTGCTGCAATAACCGGTGAGTTTGCCAAGATGCCCGCGCTCTATATTGCCGACGGTCACCACCGTTCGGCTGCGGCGGCCCTTGTAGGCAAGGAGAAGGCCGACAATAACCCCAACCACTGCGGCGACGAGGAGTACAACTACTTTATGGCAGTGTGCTTCCCCTCGAGCCAGCTTACAATCATCGACTACAACAGAGTGGTGAAGGACCTCAACGGTCTCACAAGCGAGGAGTTCCTTGCTGCGTTGGAGAATGATTTTGTCGTAGAGCACAAAGGCGCAGAGATATACAAGCCGCAGCAGTTGCACAACTTTGCCCTCTACCTCGACGGCAACTGGTACAGCCTCACGGCAAAGGAGGGTACATACGACGATGGCGACCCCATAGGAGTGCTCGACGTTACAATATCGTCGAACCTCATACTCGACAAGGTGCTAGGCATAAAGGACTTGAGAACAAGCAAGCGTGTCGACTTTGTGGGTGGAATACGCGGCCTTGGCGAGCTTGAGCGTCGTGTCGACAGCGGCGAGATGCGTGCAGCGCTCGCGCTCTATCCCGTGTCGATGAAACAGCTTGTCGACATTGCCGATACAGGCAATATAATGCCCCCCAAGACAACGTGGTTCGAGCCCAAGCTGCGCTCGGGACTTGTAATACATAAACTATCGTAATGCTCCCCGAGGACGTATATAAGACAATAGAGGCTAACGGCGAGGCAACTTACTCCGAGAAAAGGAGTAAGTTCCTTGCCTTTGCTATTCCCGTAACCACCGTCGAGGAGGTGAAGGAGCAGGTCGAGACGTTCCAGAAGAAATACTACGATGCGCGTCACGTATGCTACGCCTATCGTCTTGGCGAGCGTGGCGAGCAGGAGCGTGCCAACGACAACGGAGAGCCGTCGGGTACAGCCGGAAAACCCATTCTGGGGCAGATACACAGCAAGGAACTGACGAATGTCCTTGTGATTGTGGCGCGCTATTTTGGAGGTGTCAAGTTGGGTACGAGCGGCCTTATCGTTGCCTATCGTATTGCGGCCTGCGAGGCGCTCGAAACAGTGGAGCACATCGAAAAGACCATCAACGGTACAATAACACTGCGCTTTTCCTATCCGCTGCTCAACGAGGTGCTGCGTATAGTAAAGGAGGAAGAGCCCAAAGTGGTGGAACAGGTGTTCGACAACGATTGTGTCGTACGTCTCTCGATGCGTCTTTCGCGTCTGCCGCGTCTTATCGAGCGTTACGAGAAGCTGGCCATTGCAAGCAAGGGCGACTTGAAGATTGAGAAAGACGAGTAAATGCTATGATAGTGTAGCTTCTTAGAAGCTGTTTGAATTTATATCGTTAAGTTTTTTATAGGTCACGATTAGAATGTTTTATTATTTTTCGAGGGCGCGTAGCGGGCTACGTAACCGGGAGAAAGAAGAAAACAGGCAATTTTGAACATAAAAAACAACGAAATAACGGCTTCCAATATAGTGAAAACTTTTTTTTAGAAATTTAAGCAGCTTCTTGCTATAAAGAGATAAAAATATATTCCATTAAAAATGGCCAATGCCGCTGTTTTTAGTGGAATTCTTTATTATATAAGAAATACTGTTAAATGTTGTTAATAAAGTTGGGGGGGTAGTTTGTAGTGTTCCGATTTTAATCTAAATTTGTGAAATTAGATTAATTAGGCATTTATTAAAACTTAACTATTTTTATCTATGAAAAAAGTCTACAGATTATTGACTCCTGCTCTGTTGGCACTTTTGCTCCCATCGGGGGCTTTTGCACAGCTTGAGCTAAAGACCGAGACTCTGTCGAACCCCGACAATGAGCCGGTAGATGTACACCCCGTACCTCATTCTCGCCAGTTGAAATGGCAAGAGACTGAGTTCTATGCCTTCTTTCACTATGGAATGAATACCTACACAGGACTCGAGTGGGGTAATGGCGACGAGAACCGTGCGCGCTTTGCTCCCACAGCCGCTCCCAACCCCCGCCAGTGGCTCGAGGTAGCCAAGCAGGCCGGTATGCGTGGAGGTATTGCAGTAGTAAAGCACCACGACGGATTCTGCCTGTGGCCCACAGAGACAACCGACCACAATGTGACAAACTCGGGCAACGAGTATGGCCGCAACGTGAATATCCCCCGCGACTTTGCCGATGCGGCAAGGGACCTCGGTCTTAAATATGGATTCTACGTTTCTCCCTGGGACCGTAACAGCGTACACTACGGAACCGACAAGTATGTGAAGGATGTGTTCCTCCGCCAGTGTGCCGAGCTTGCAGCATACGGTACCGACCAGTTCGAGATGTGGTTCGACGGTGCGAACGGCGGTAGCGGTTACTATGGCGGACGCAACACAACCGTAAACGTAGACCGTGCTACATACTACGATGTTCCCAACCTTCGCGACAGTATCCACAAGGTATGCCCCGACTGTGTAATGTGGGGTGTAGGTGGCGAGGCACGCTGGATTGGTAACGAGGCAGGTTGGGCCGGCGAGACAAACTGGTCGCCCGAGAACCGCGACTACTCTCCCGAGGGTAACGGTATGTACGGTACCGAGGACGGCTGGTTCTGGCTTCCCGGTGAGAGCGATGCCAAGGCTACCAACCAGGGCTGGTTCTACCACGACGGTGAGTCTCCTCTCTCTTCGGAGCGTCTCTTCCAGATGTACCTCGAGACTGTAGGCCGCAACTCTACACTTATCCTCAACATTCCCCCCAACAAGGCTGGTGTTCTTCCCGATGCTTCGGTGAACTCACTCGTCGGAATGGGTAACCTCATCAAGGCGCGTCTCGGCAACGACCTTGCCCTCACAGCAAAGGTAACAGTTGACGACACACGTGCGGCAGGTGCCAACCGCAACTACGAGGCTGCAAATATGATTGACGGCGACAAGGATACATATTGGGCATCGAACGACGGTGTTGTTGAGAATACAATCACTCTTGCTTGGGACGAGGTTCAGACTGTACGTTACGTCGAGATTATGGAGTACATCGCCAAGGGACAGCGTGTAAAGAAATTCCACATTGAGACAAGCGAGGACGGCAACAGCTGGACACGCCGCGCATCCAACGTGCAGACAACAACCGTGGGTTACAAGAGAATCATCCCTCTCAACGGCAGCACATCGAACAGCTACGGCGCAGGTTTCAAGGCCAAGGCTGTACGTATCGTCATCGAGGATAGCAAGGCTTGTCCTCTCATCAGCAAAGTAGGTATCTATTAATGTAAAATCATTGGAAATTATGAAGTACAGTAAATTTATTGCGCTTGCTGCCTTTGCATTGCCAATGGTTGCATTTGCGCAGACAGAAATAACATTCGAGAACCAGGATTACAAGTCGCTCGGCGTATATGACACTTGGGAGGAGTCACCCTTCCGCACAGGCAAGCTGAGCGGTAACTATGCAGTTATTGACAATCACCTGCAGTATGTCGACGAGCAGTTGGGCGTAGCTCCCAATGGCTCATCAAAGATACTCGCGGTGCAGCGCTCGCGTTACGGCAGCAACACATTCGGTGTACGTGTCGACCTCAACGAGACATTCGAGCTTACACCCGCAACAAAATACCTTCACGTGAAGGTTTATCGTCCCTATGGCGGTAGAGTGATGGTGGTGGGTCTCGGCAAGCGTACCGAGCGTATGGACCAGTCGCCCGAGGCCGAGCAGTTCTGGGCAATGTCTACAAAGGACATCGCTGCCGACAAGTGGCAGGACGTGGTGCTCCCCATCAAGGGTAACGGCGGCATCGACATCTACAGTCTTGTTGTTGTGCCCGACTGTGAGTCGCCCCACAACTACACCGAGGATGCAATCTGCTACATCGACGACATTAAGGTCAATGACGACCCTACATCGGAACTTGTATACGGATACTATCAGACATCAATGGGCGAGGAGCAGCTCTATACCCGCAACGACCGTCGTCTGAACGCTGTCAAGCTGCAGGTGAGCGGTGCCCAGGTGCAGACAATCACAGCACCCTCGTCACCCAATACCGTATATGTTGATATGACAAGCGAGCAGATGCTTGTAAAGGCTGGCGAGACAGTTACAGCAAGCGTTGCTTACACAGGTGGCTGGATGCACGCCTATACATATATCGACTACTCTAACGACGGTAAGTTCAACGCTCTTGTGAACGACGACCTCACAATTGCCCAGGGAAGCGACCTTATGTCATTCTCGTTCTATGGCGGTGCCGACAACGAGAACGGTATCAACAGTGCGGGTACACGACTCTCGGGACAGTCACGCAATACATTGAATATGCCTTCGTTCACAATTCCTGCCGACGCAAAGGTTGGTGTATACCGTATGCGTTACAAGGTCGATTGGAACAGCATCGACCCCGCAGGTTCGGTAGACCAGTCTAACCCCATCCTCGGTAACGGTGGAGGTATCATCGACGTGATGATTAACGTACACGGCGACTACTGTAACGTGAACGATGCAAACCGTAACGGCGAGGTCCTTTCGGCTGCCGACGGTGAGCGTCTTGTAACCTATCAGGCGCCTTTCGGTCAGGATTTCAGAATAAAGATGAATCCCGAGAACGGCTTCGAGTACAAGGGAGCGATTGTCAAGTATGGTTATAACCTCCAGGGCGACAGCGTCAAGAACGGTAACGTACAGTGGCAGAAGGTATTCTTCGAGCGCCAGCAGTTCGATGAGAACGACGAGATTACTATCCCCGCAAAATATATGTGCGGTGATATCGAGATTGAAGGTCTCTTCATTGAGCAGGGTACTTACGAGGAGCCCCAGAAGCCCACACGCTATACTGTGACTACTGTGGAGGATGGAAATTTCGCTGATGGAACCACTTGGTACACAATCCAGATAGGCCAGCAAGGCTATGTCCTTAGCAATAACGGAAACGCAAGTTATATATCTCTTTCCAACACAGTGCTCGACCTCGATGATGAGGCTCAGCTCTGGTGCTTCACAGGAAACGATGTAGATGGCTATCGCCTTTACAATATGGAGGCTGGTGCTCAGAAGGTTCTTGCGTCGCCCGTTCAGATGCTTGGAAATACCGGTAGCTCTTCGTTTCCCACAATGCAGCCTATAGATGCTCTTCCCTCGGGATACACCGACCTCTGGAACTTCGAGAACTCAACAGACTTGGGCTCATCTGATGTTGCTCACGCATATATGTACGAGGTGGGCTATCCTTCGAACAAGGTGAACAACCGCGACAACAGATTGGCTTTCTGGAACGGTGGTGCCGACTCTGGCTCTACATTGCAGATATATTTTGCAAAGGTGACAACAGCTATCGATTTTGTTACAGCCGACAAGGCCGATGGTGCAATATACGACCTTACAGGCCGTCGTGTCAATGCCACAGAGAAAGGCATTTACATCGTTGGTGGTAAGAAGGTACTTGTAAAGTAATTTATATCCCGTTCGTAAAATATCCCGGCGCATTGGCGTCGGGATATTTTTTTGTATATCATCGGACACCAATATTTGTATATATTGCTTTTTCGTAGCCCTTATAGAGTGGCATATACGTGACTTCTCATTTGCTCAGACGCAAAAAATCGGTACTCACCGTTACGGTGAACACCGATTTTATCTTATACCTCTACAATAGAATTTACTTGTGGTACTCAATAAGTCCATTCATAGGACTCTCTACAATGTTGCCTATCGACAATCCCAGGCTCTCGGCTGTCTCCTTGAGTTCGTTGGCAAATGATATGCCTATTCCGCCTACGATATGTATCGGCAACCACGAACGTCTGTACACCATTGTATTGCGCTGGAAGAACAGTGTAAAGCAGTGCTTGAGTATTGCCTGTACTTCGGCCTCTTTGCGGTTCTCGGCAAGGAAAGGGGCAAACTGCGCCAAATATCTGTTGGGCATAGGCTTGTGATATACCTGCTCCAAAATCCCAGCTGTAGTAAGATTGTATTTTTCAAGGAATTTCTTTGTCAGTGCAGGTGAGAGCTGCTTTTTGAGGCAGTCGCTTACAAGACGCTTCCCAAGTGCCGCTCCGCTGCCCTCGTCGCCAAGAATATATCCCAACGATGGTGTGTTGTCAACAATATCTGTACCATCGAAAAGGCAGGAGTTAGAGCCTGTACCAAGAATGCAGGCGATACCCTCATCGTGACCGCACAATGCACGTGCAGCTGCAAGCAGGTCGCTGTTTATCTCTATATTGTCTGTTCCGAAGACCTTTTTAAGGGCATCGAACATACGTTTGTTGGCCTCGGAGTATGCACATCCGGCGCCGTAATAAAAAATGGTCTCTATCAGCGTGGCATCTATTTTATCTGCAATTTCGTTAAGCAGAATTGTGTATATCTCGTTGCTGCTTTGCAAGGTAGGATTGAAACCCTGTGTCTTTATCCTAAGCGAGATTGAGTCCTTTTCTTTGTCGTATAGTACCCAATCGGTTTTTGTTGAGCCACCATCTGCAATAAGTATCATAATGCTATCTCTAATTTTTCGCGAAGATAACTCAATTTTTTGAATTTTTGTGCTCTGTTATACAAAAGTGTATTCATATATGTCTTTTAGCAGCTGTTTAAATTTATATCGTCAAGTTTTTTA
>JAFYSC010000197.1 GCA_017546635.1 Bacteroidaceae bacterium
CTGCGGCACGAGCAAAGGGAACTTGCGACAATTTCTTTTGTGCAAGGTTTTTTGTTTCTTTTTTTCGCAAAAAAAGAAAACAGAAGAAAACTCTACAATGAGAGAATAGCCGGAGAACAACACCGGGAAAGTGACTGAAAGAGTTATTGTCCGCGCCTTTTTTCTACTGAGCCGGAATATAGCATAGCATTGTTGTCTTTTTTAATGTTGCAAGCCTTATAATTGCATATTTTTATCGGCTGTCGTTAAAATAGGGGCTTGGAATTAAAATAGGGTACTCGACCGCTGTTATACAGCAGCCGGGCACTCTGTTTTTTGCTTATTAGATTTTTATCGGACACCAATATTTAAAAATATCACAGGAGGCCCAGCGCATCCCTAATTCCCAGAAGTTCCTTACGGATAGCCTTGAGACGTTCAACGACAGCGCTGTTTACCTCTGCCGTCTGTTGCGAGCTGCCCGAACTCTTCAGGTACTGCTTTGCCCCGGCAAGTGTGAGCCCGCGCTCCTTGACAAGATGATATACCATACGGATTATCTTTATATCGTCCCTTGTATACTGACGTACATTGTTAGCACCTTTCTTGGGCGCAATCTGCCTGAACTCACTCTCCCAATACCGTAACGTCGACTCGCTGACACCGATTTCGGCGGCAACCTCCTTTATCGAGTAGTACAATTTAAGTTCTTTATCCTTTTTCAGTGCCATATACTTAAGAGAAGTTCTATAAATTACATAAAAATATATCTTTGCGCGACAGGCCTGGCCAAGAGAGGCTTAATCGTATATACGTCCATGATTCTCGGCCATACGCAACATCTCGTCGTATCCGTCGGCATCGAGGTCCATAAAGTAATAGTTGATTGGATTTACAGGCTTGCCTTTTACTATTACCTCATAATGCAAATGCGGTCCTGTACTCTTTCCCGAGTTTCCGCTAAGCGCAATCTGTTCGCCACGGACAACCTTTTGTCCACGCTTTACAATAAACTTCTTGTCCAACAGATGGGCATAGAGTGTCTTATAACCGTATCCGTGGTCAATAACAATAGTATATCCGTACCCCTGTTGCCATTTTGCACTCTCTACCACCCCGTCGGCTGTCGCATACACAGGAGTGCGGTTATCGCACGAAAAATCCATTCCACTATGATACTTGCGCACCTTATAGACAGGGTCGATACGGTAGCCGTAACCCGATGCGGTACGCTTCAGGTCGCGGTTGGATATCGGCTGTATGGCAGGAAGGTGACGCAGGTAGTCCTCCTGCTCTCCACTTATACGTACAAGTTCATCGAAGGACTTTATCTGTATATACAGCTGTTTCTCGAGCATATCCATCTTCTGCGTCGTCAGTACCACCAGTTCCGAGTTGTCCATACTCATAAGTTCGTCGTAGCGGTTTGTACCACCGTATCCCGCGCTACGCGCCACAGGTGACACAGGCTCGGCATTGAGCATTGCGCGGTACATATTGTCGTCGCGCTGCTGAATATCGTCGAGCACCTCCATTGCATCGTCGAGACGCTGCGAGAGAATCTGATATTGCGACAGCAGGCGCGAGTTCTCCTCCTGCACATCACGCATCGAGGGTGTCTCTACAAGAAGATAGAAAAGCAAGAACGAAAGTCCACCGAATATTATAAACAGCAGCATCCTACGCAGAATGGTAAGGAACCTTTGCGCAAGATTTGGATAAACCCTGTCGTATGTTCTTGTTGCCGGATTAAAAACGTAATAGACTTTTCGCATAATATCAGATGTAACTATAAACGAAGATACATTTATCCCCCGTATTTTGCAAAAGTAACAAAACTATACTATCTTTGCAAGTTGAAATAGCAAAAAAGCATTCAGCTATAACAGAAATTAATAATTGCATAGCAAATGCCATAATGCATAAACAGTCAGAACAATAAACAAGAAAAACGATATGCTCACATCAAAAGAGATCAGAGAATCTTTCAAAAGATTTTTCGAGCAGAAGGGCCACCTAATTGTACCCTCGGCTCCTATGGTCGTTAAGGACGACCCCACACTTATGTTCACCAATGCAGGAATGAACCAGTTCAAGGATATCATATTGGGAAACCGCCCCGCCACAAGCAAGCGCGTAGCCGACTCGCAGAAGTGCCTGCGCGTGAGCGGAAAGCACAACGACCTTGAGGAGGTTGGCCACGATACCTACCACCACACAATGTTCGAGATGCTCGGTAACTGGTCGTTCGGCGACTACTTCAAGCAGGAGGCTATAGACTGGGCTTGGGAGTATCTTACACAGGTTGTAAAGCTCGACCCTAACCGCCTATACGTGACAGTATTCGAGGGAGCCGCAAGCGAGAACCTTGAGCGAGACAACGAGGCAGCAGCAATTTGGGAGAAGCACCTTCCCGCCGAGAGAATCCTCAACGGCAACCTCAAGGACAATTTCTGGGAGATGGGCGACACAGGTCCCTGCGGCCCATGCTGCTAGATCCACATCGACCCCAGAAGCGACGAGGTGCGCGCGGCAATCCCAGGTCGCGAGCTTGTAAACGGCTCACACCCCCAGGTGATTGAAATCTGGAACCTCGTGTTTATGCAATACAACCGTATGGCCGACGGCCACCTCGAGGAGCTCCCCGCAAAGGTTATCGACACAGGTATGGGCTTCGAGCGTCTTTGTATGGCACTCCAGGGCAAGCAGTCGAACTACGACACCGACGTGTTCCAGCCCATCATCAAGGCTATCGGCGAGGTATCGGGCAACACATACGGCGAAAATGCGCAGACCGACATCGCAATGCGCGTTATTGCCGACCACATACGCACCATATCATTCTCAATCACCGACGGCCAGCTCCCCTCAAACGCAAAAGCAGGTTACGTTATCCGCCGCATCCTGCGCCGTGCAGTACGCTACGGCTACACATTCCTGGGACAGAAGCAGGCATTCATGTACAAGCTCGTCCCCACCCTCATCGAGAATATGGGCGATGCCTACCCCGAATTGAAGCAACAGCAGGAGCTTATAACAAAGGTTATCAAGGAGGAGGAGGATTCATTCCTCCGCACCCTCGCGACAGGCATACAGATGCTCGACAAGATTATGTCGCAGACAAAGGCATCGGGCAGCAGCGAGATAAGCGGCGTTGAGGCATTTACCCTCTACGACACATACGGATTCCCCATCGACCTTACACAGCTCATCCTGCGCGAGAACAGCCTCACAGTAAATATGGTACAGTTCGACGAGGAGATGCAGAAGCAGAAGACACGCGCACGCAACGCAGCCGCAGTGGAGAACAGCGACTGGGTGACAGTGAGCGAGGGCGAAACCACATTCGTAGGCTACGACAGCACCGAGTGCGAGACAACAATCCTGCGCTACCGCCAGACCAAGCAGAAGAACCAGACACTCTACCAGATTGTACTCAAGGAGACACCTTTCTACGCCGAGAGCGGAGGTCAGGTGGGCGACACCGGAGTCATCGTCTGCGGAGAGGAGCGCATCGAGGTTATAGACACCAAGAAGGAGAACAACCTCCCCATCCACATAACAAAACAGCTCCCCGCCGACCCCTCGGCAACCTTCACTGCACAGATAGACACCAAGAAACGTCTCGCAAGTGCAGCCAACCACTCGTGCACTCACCTGCTCGACCAGGCACTGCGCGAGGTACTGGGCACACACGTTGAGCAGAAGGGTTCACTCGTCACACCCGAGGCTATACGTTTCGACTTCTCGCACTTCCAGAAGGTTACCGACGAGGAGATTGCAAAGGTAGAGAGAATCGTAAACGAGCGCATACGCCGCAACATTCCCCTCACCGACCACCGCAACATTCCCATCGAAGAGGCAAAGGCACTGGGCGCGATAGCACTCTTTGGCGAGAAGTACGGCGACCACGTACGCGTGGTACAGTTCGACAGCTCAATCGAGTTCTGCGGAGGTACTCACGTTCCCGCGACAGGCTGCATAGGAATGGTGAAAATCATCAGCGAGAGCTCAGTAGCAGCCGGTGTACGCCGTATCGAGGCAATCACAGGCGAAGCACTCGAGGCACACCTCTACAAGGCACAGAACCTTATGAAAGAGATACACGCCCTCTTCAA
>JAFYSC010000198.1 GCA_017546635.1 Bacteroidaceae bacterium
AGAAGAAAGTGAGCCAGATGACCTTGCGTGCAGTGCGGTAGCCCCAAATTTCTGTGAGCACATCGCCCAGCATATAGGCAAATGGAAATGTTATTGTACCTGCATCGAAGTAAAAAATTCCAAAGAAGCCAATGACTTTTACAGCCATCACGTTCGACACCAAATAGAGAGTGACAAAGAATGCAGTCACGACAACGAGCGGCATTGTGCCGTCCGCTCGGTTTTTAAAAGGGTTTTCCGATACCTTATCCATAAAATCTGTAATTTAGTTTTGCAAAGATAATACAAGACTATGGAATACAAGCACCGACGTGTAATATAAATTCAACAGACAGGCAAAATTCACAGCAGAAACTCCTCCAGGATTACGTGCAACGGATAAAAACAGGCAAAACACAGCGTATCACAAAGCAAAGAGAATAAATGTACCGCCAAAGGATTGGCTTATATATTTTTTTTTACTAATTTCGCAACTTGGATTAACAGACAAGCAAATAGCCATAAGACAATTGGGCTATTGACCTGAATTTTGAAAATATAAAACTAATAATATGTATCGTACAGTAACTTGTGGCGAGCTCAGACTTGCCGATGTAGAGAAAAATGTAACTTTGAGCGGATGGGTGCAGCGTGCACGTAAAATGGGCGGAATGACATTCGTCGACCTGCGCGACCGCTATGGAATAACACAGTTGGTATTCAGCGAGGATACAAATGCCGAGCTCTGCGAGAAGGCATCGCATCTTGGACGCGAGTATGTGATCCAGGTGAGCGGAACAGTACGCGAGCGTCAGAGCAAGAACCCCAATATCGCAACCGGCGACATTGAGATTATAGCCGAGTCACTCAACATTCTCAACAGCGCCGATACCCCTCCCTTTACAATAGAGAACAACACCGACGGCGGCGACGAGCTGCGAATGAAATACCGCTACCTCGACCTTCGTCGCGAGTGTGTGCGCAGCAATCTTGAGCTTCGCCACAAGATGACAATGGAGGTGCGCCGTTATCTGGATTCTATGGGCTTCATCGAGGTTGAGACACCTATGCTCATAGGCTCTACCCCCGAGGGTGCACGCGACTTTGTCGTTCCCTCGCGTATGAACCCCGGACAGTTCTATGCGCTGCCCCAGAGTCCCCAGCTCTTCAAGCAGTTGCTTATGGTATCGGGCTTCGACCGCTATTTCCAGATTGTAAAATGTTTCCGCGACGAGGACCTTCGTGCCGACCGTCAGCCCGAGTTTACCCAGATAGACTGCGAGATGAGTTTCGTGGAGCAGGAGGATGTAATCTCTCTCTTCGAGGGAATGGCAAAACACCTCTTCAAGAACATCCGCGGAATTGAGCTCACCGAGGCATTCCCCCGCATCACCTGGCACGATGCAATGAAATACTACGGCAGCGACAAGCCCGACACACGTTTCGAGATGAAGTTCGTGGAGCTTATGGACGTGCTCAAGGGCCACGGCTTCCCCGTATTTGACAGCGCCGAGTACATTGGCGGTATCTGTGCAAAGGGTGCAGCAACATACACACGCAAGCAACTCGATGCACTCACCGACTTTGTGCGCCGTCCTCAGATTGGCGCAAAGGGAATGGTGTATGCACGTGTCGAGGCCGACGGCAATGTAAAGTCGAGCGTCGACAAATTCTATTCTCAGGAGGTGCTGCAGCAGATGAAGGCAGCCTTTGGCGCTGAGCCCGGTGACCTTATCCTCATCCTCAGCGGCGATGATACGATGAAGACACGCAAGCAACTGTGCGAACTCCGCCTCGAGGTTGCCCAGCAGCTCGGTCTACGCGACAAGAACCAGTTCTCGTGCCTGTGGGTGGTAGACTTCCCCTTGTTCGAGTACAGCGAGGAGGAGGGACGCTATATGGCAATGCACCACCCCTTCACATCGCCCAAACCCGAGGACATTCCTCTGCTCGATACTGATATGGGTGCTGTTCGTGCAAATGCATACGATATGGTAATCAATGGTGTTGAAGTTGGTGGCGGTTCAATCCGTATCTTCGACAGCGCATTGCAGAACAAGATGTTCGAGCTTCTTGGCTTTACACCCGAGCGTGCACAGCAGCAGTTCGGCTGGTTGCTCGACGCCTTCAAGTACGGTGCGCCTCCTCACGGTGGCCTTGCATACGGCCTCGACCGTTGGGTAAGCCTCTTTGCAGGCCTCGACAGCATACGCGACTGTATTGCATTCCCCAAGAACAACTCGGGACGCGATACAATGATTGATGCTCCTGCTGCACTTGAACCCTCACAGCTGGACGAGCTCAACATTGCACTCGACCTCAAGCAGAAATAACATACTCCTTATTACAATGGCAAAGAAAGACAATTCGACAAGGAAGAGCCTTGCAAAACAAAGGAAAGCAGCAAAAAAGCGTATGCGTACGTGGGTAACGCGCATTGCAATAATCCTGCTGGCATTATCTTTTATTGCATTTATGGTTGTTTCACTGTTCAGTGCGCCCAAAATTGTATAAAGGACACATTATATAACAACAAGCTGCCGGAAGACAATCGGGGTTCCGGCAGCTTGTCTGTTTTACCATTTGTTCCCAAAGTCAAATAACATTAGAGTCTTGCATCCGACAAGAAGAGAACCGAATATGGACAGAAGCTACAACCTTAACAAAAAAAGCGCACTCGTTCTGGAAGGCGGAGGTATGCGCGGCGTATTCACTGCCGGCGTACTCGACAACCTTATGGACCGGGGGATACAGTTCCCCTACGTCATTGGCGTGAGTGCCGGTGCCTGCTGCGCACTCTCATATATGGCACATCAACGCGGAAGGGCCAAATACGGCAACATCGACCTGCTGGAACAATACAACTACATAGGTATCGGCAATCTTATCTTCAAAGGGAACATAATGGATTTTGACTTGCTGTTCCACACCTTTCCCGAGAAGATATATCCCTACGACTACGAAGCCCTTGCCCGCAACAGCGCACGGTTCGAGATTGTGACAACAAGCTGCCTCACAGGCAAGCCCTGCTACTACGACGAACGGCAATCGCCACGGCGCATAATAGACATTGTAAAGGCGTCGAGCAGTATGCCGTTCGTGTCGCCAATTGTCTATGTGGACGGCGAGCCAATGCTGGACGGCGGCATTTCCGACTCCATCCCTCTTATGCGTGCGATTGGGCAAGGCTACAAGAACAATATGGTGGTACTCACACGCAACATAGGCTACCGCAAGCCCGACAAGCCCTCGCGCGTGCCATTCTTCTGCTATCGCAAATACCCCGCAATGCGCAAGGCTATAATGGAGCGCAATGCAATGTACAACCGACAGATTGAACAGGTGGAGCGCCTCGAGGAGGAGGGTAAAGTAACGGTACTGCGCCCCGTCAACCCCATTGTTGTGGACCGCATAGAGCGCGACTGCAACAAATTGCTCGCACTATACAACGAGGGATACAATTGTGCCAATGGGATACAATTCCTGTAAATGACAAGAGGGTGACCGCGTGGGTCACCCTCATTTTGTTGGAGATTGAATAAAAAGATCTGTTTAATTAAAATTCTTGTGGAACTCTACTACAGCCTCGATACCCTTTCTGAAAATGTCGAGTCTGAAATTCTCATTCGGCGAGTGGATAGCATCGCTCTCGAGCCCGAAGCCCATAAGCACAGTCTTTATGCCAAGGATTTTTTCAAAATCGCTTATTATAGGTATGCTGCCGCCGCGGCGCACAGCAAGCGGCTTTTGTCCGAATGCCTTCTCAAAGCCCTTCTCGGCAGCCTTGTATGCAGGCAGGGTTATGGGACATACGTATCCCTCGCCGCCGTGCATAGGCGTTACCTTCACCCTCACGCACTCGGGAGCAATAGAAGTGAAATAGTCGGCAAAGAGCTGCGATATTTTCTCGTGGCTCTGATGAGCCACCAGTCGGCACGACAATTTCGCGTAGGCCTTTGAGGGCAGCACCGTCTTAGAACCCTCGCCGGTGTATCCGCCCCAGATGCCGCACACATCGAACGAGGGACGGCAACTGTTGCGTTCGAGCGTTGCATAGCCCTTTTCTCCGCGCAAGGCATCTACGTCTATGGCACGCTTGTATGCCTCCTCATCAAAGGGGATAGAAGCAATCATACTGCGCTCCTCGGGCGAGAGTTCCTCTACATCGTCGTAGAAGTGAGGTATCGTAATACGTCCGTCGGCATCGGTCATCTTGGCTATCATCTCGCAAAGCACATTTATGGGGTTGGCAACCGCTCCGCCAAAGTGTCCCGAGTGGAGGTCGCGGTTTGGTCCGGTCACTTCAACCTCCCAATAGGCGAGTCCGCGCAGTCCCGTGGTGAGCGACGGCAACTCTGCTCCCAGCATACTTGTATCGGATACAAGAATAACATCGGCCTTGAGCAGCTCCTTGTGTTCGCTGAGGAAGGCATTGAGGCTGGGCGAGCCTATCTCCTCTTCGCCCTCGAATATGAATTTTATGTTGTGGTTGAGCGCTCCGGTTTTCACCATATACTCGAACGCCTTCACCTGTATCATTGCCTGTCCCTTATCGTCGTCGGCACCGCGCGCCCAAATGCGTCCGTCCTTTACCACAGGTTCAAAGGGGTCGCTGTTCCACAGTTCCAAAGGCTCTGCGGGCATTACGTCGTAGTGCGAATAGATGAGCACAGTGGGAGCTGTGGGGTCGACAATCTTCTCGCCATAGACGAGCGGATTGCCGGTAGAGGGCATCACTGTCGCACTGTCGGCACCCGCCTCAAGAAGCAGTTCCTTCCAACGCTCGGCACAAGCCTGAATATCGTTTTTGTGGCTGCTCTGCGCGCTTATGCTCGGGATACGGATTAGCGAGAAGAGCTCGTCGAGGAAACGTACCTCGTTCTCTTGGATATACTTTTTTACTTCCATAACTATTTAATATTTTATATTTTAGCGATAACTACATATTCCACTGGCAAACGGGCATGAAACTCGGAATTAACCCCTATGTTTTTCACATCAACAGCCATACATACCAGAGCTTTGCTCAAATATACGAAACAATTACCGAAGAAACAACAATTCGCATAATCTATAGAGGAAAAGTTTATAATTTTTCCGTTTTTGAAGCCTTTGTAAACAATTTTCCTCCGCTACAGTATCAACTATAATAAAGCCACAGACAACGATATGCACTGCAAAGGGTAAGAATTACAATTATTATACAAGGGGAAAAAGTTCGGCAGTGCAATAAATTTTATTATCTTAGCGCAACAAAGAAAGTACTGATATGAAAAAAAGCGAGCTATATAAAAAGGTTATAGAATATTTCGAGGTTGCAATGCCTGTTGCCGAGACCGAACTCAACTACAGCAATCCGTTCGAACTATTAGTAGCAGTCATATTGTCGGCACAATGTACCGACAAACGTGTAAATATGATTACCCCCGACCTGTTTTGCAGATATCCCGACGCCCAAGAGCTCTCCACTGCACACCCCGACGAGGTATACAACTATATCAAAAGCGTATCGTACCCCAACAACAAGGCAAAGCACCTTGTAGGTATGGCACAAAAACTGTGTGCCGATTTTGGAGGAGAGGTACCCGAGACACTCGAAGAACTTGTAACACTTCCAGGTGTCGGGCGCAAGACTGCAAATGTAATCCAATCGGTAGTATGGGGCAAGAGCGCAATGGCGGTGGACACCCACGTTTTCAGGGTGAGCCACAGGATCGGACTTGTTCCACAACGCTGCACTACCCCGTACAGCGTCGAAATGGAGCTTATGAAATACATCCCCGACGCCGTCGTACCCAAAGCCCACCATTGGCTCATACTGCACGGGCGCTACGTGTGCAAGGCACGCAATCCCGAGTGCGGCAACTGCGGACTCACAACCATATGCAAGGAGTATGCGAAACAGCACAAGTCATAGAAAAAAGAATATTTATTTTTGCACTAATGATAGATTTCCAATCCCATCGCACTCCAATATAGTGTGACAGACAAAAGACACTAACTAAACTTATAATACAGAATGCCATGTAATAGGATATGAATGCTGTGTGGGTCCAGGACTTGACACAGCCCGGGAAGAGGTGATGATTAGATTAGAGTAACATTATCGACACACAATTTTTATATCATTAATTATGGAAAATATTATTGGACGCTATTGCAAGGATTGCGTCGTATATTCAGATACTTTGGAAGCCGATGCCCGCAGCATCATATACAGTTTTGTCAACCACCGTATGTTCGAGGGCAGCAAAATACGAATTATGCCCGACGTACACGCTGGAAAGGATATTGTAGTAGGCTTTACCGCACCATTCAGGGATTATGTAAACCCCGACCATATCGGTGGAGACATTGGCTGTACTGTAAGCACCACAATAACAGCGAACACGGTAAACCCCGCAGACTATGCCGAAATCGAACGACAGATACGCGAGTGCGTAAAGTTTGGAATGACACAGCAGGAGCGAATAATATTCAAGGAGAGCGAATTCTACTCATTCCTGAAGAAACGTCTTGAAGAGGCCAGACTTGCGTGGCCCGAATATGTAGAACTTGCCGATGTGTCGCAACGCGGCATCGAGAAACTGCTCAACAGGGTAGAGATGAATGCAAAGACATTCTTTTGCCAGATAGGCTCGGTGGGAAGCGGCAACCATTTCGTGGAAATCGGAACAACCCCCGAAGGCAGCTACGCAATAACCGTACACTGCGGCAGCCGCAACTTCGGACAGAAGGTGTGGAAATATTGGCACAAGATTGCACACAACCCGACATACAACCACCCTGCAGTAGGATACCTTTCGGGCGAGCTGATGAGAGGTTATATTACGGATATGGTCATTGCCCAGGCGTATGCCGAGTACAACCATACAATCATACATCGTCTTATAGTTGACATATTCCGTAGGATAAACAACAGCATCAGGATTGTGGAGC
>JAFYSC010000016.1 GCA_017546635.1 Bacteroidaceae bacterium
AGTTCATGCCTGGTAAGGATGGTCTGTTGCACATCTCTGAGATTGACTGGAAGCGTTTCGAGACAATGGAGGAGACCGGCATCAAGGAAGGTGACAAGATTACAATCAAGTTGCTCGACATCGACCCCAAGACCGGCAAGTTCAAGCTCTCGCGCAAGGTTCTCCTTGAGAAGCCCGAGGGTTACGAGGAGCGCGAGCGTCGTCCCCGCCGCGAGCGTGAGCCCCGTCGTCCCCGCAACGAGCAATAAGAAACGACAGGACAACATACTGTTATAATACCACGGGTGGCCGCAACAACGGCCACCCGTACTTTTTTTATGTGAACAAAGAGCCTCAACAACTCTGCACCCTTAAAAAGGGTCAGCAGAAATTTACTGTGGATAATAATTCTTTCAACTACCTTCTCGGTGTTATTTTACGGCTATTCTCTCATTGTCATATTTTCTTTGCCCTACTTTTTTTCGGAAAAAGCAGCAAAAAACTTTGCACAAAAGAAATTGTCGCAAGCTTCCTTTGCTACTGAGCCTTAAAAAATCATAAGACAATCAAAAAAAAAGAGAGAAACAATATACAGGAATTTCAAAAATTCATAACTTAGCGCCACCTGAATAAAAACAAAAAAGAGACAAGATGAGAAAGATAAGAGCAGCCATTGTAGGCTACGGAAACATAGGAAAATATGCGCTACAGGCACTGGAGGCAGCACCCGATTTTGAAGTTGCAGGCATCGTGCGCCGTTCGGGAGCCGAGAACTGTCCCAAGGAGATTGCCTGCTACAACGTGGTGACAGACATACGCGAGCTTGGCGACGTCGACGTTGCTATATTGTCTACACCCACCCGCAGTGTCGAAAAATACGCAAAGGACATACTGGCACTTGGAATAAACACAGTGGACAGCTTCGACATACACTCG
This sequence comes from Bacteroidaceae bacterium, assembly GCA_017546635.1. Classification (GTDB taxonomy): domain Bacteria; phylum Bacteroidota; class Bacteroidia; order Bacteroidales; family Bacteroidaceae; genus HGM04593. The sequence goes on from JAFYSC010000016.1 coordinate 916, forward strand.
CAGATTGTACCACTGCGCCGCTCGCTCGACGAGAGCGCAAAGTCGGGCAATGCCGTAGCCATAATATCGGCAGGCTGGGACCCTGGAAGCGATTCGGTGGTGCGCACACTGCTGCAGGCAATAGCTCCCAAAGGTATCACCTACACCAACTTTGGCCCGGGTATGAGTATGGGACACACAGTAGCGGTGAAAGCCATAGAGGGAGTAAAGGCAGCCCTCTCAATGACAATCCCCGTGGGTACAGGCATACACCGCCGTATGGTATACATTGAACTCGAGGAGGGATACAACTTTGAACAGGTTGCAGCAGCCATAAAGGCCGACCCATACTTTGTGAACGACGAGACACACGTAATGAACGTACCCTGCGTAGACGAGCTGTTGGATATGGGACACGGAGTGAACCTCACCCGCAAAGGAGTGTCGGGCAGCACCCAGAACCAGCTGTTCGAGTTCAATATGCGCATAAACAACCCCGCGCTCACAGGACAGGTGCTCGTATGTGCGGCACGCGCCACAATGCGCCAGCAACCCGGTTGCTACACAATGGTAGAGATTCCCGTCCTCGACCTTTTGCACGGCGACCGCGAGGAACTGATAGCACACCTTGTATAAAAAACGAACATAACAATATGACAGTGCACCGTGGCAAAAAACCACGGTGCACTGTCATATTATAGGCAGCAACCACAAAAGAGACTACAAAATAACAGCAAAAAGTCACCTATTACAGCATTAAAAGAGAAAAGTTACGCCGCATCACGTTTTTTTTCGTACCTTCGCTCTCAAATAGAATAACAGCACTATGCGCATACTTATAAAAAACGCCACCATTATAAACGAAGGCGAACAATTCATAGGTTCAATTGTGGTAAACAACTGCAAGATAGCCGAAATTATCCGTGAAGGAGAGAAGCCCCGCCGGGGGGAAATAGAGACAATTGACGCTCAGGGAATGTATCTCATCCCGGGAGTGATAGACACGCACGTACACTTCCGCGAGCCGGGACTGACACACAAAGGCACCATACACAGCGAGAGCCGCGCAGCAGCAGCAGGCGGTGTAACATCGTATATGGAGATGCCCAACACCGTTCCCCAGACAACCACCCTTGGAGCACTGAAAGAGAAGTTTGCCATAGCAGCGCAGGACAGCGCCATCAACTACTCCTTCTATTTTGGTGCCACAGACAACAACAGCAACCTGTTCGGACGCATAAACCCACATAAGGTATGTGGAATAAAACTCTTTATGGGTTCAAGCACAGGCAATATGCTTGTCGACAGACGCGACAAGCTGACACAGATATTCTCCTCGACAACACTGCCCATAGCCGTACACTGCGAGGACACCACCATCATAAACAACAACATAAAAGAGATAACTGCGCGCGAAGGAAACGACCCCGACGTATCGTTCCACCCCATCATACGCAGCACCGAAGCCTGCTACCAGTCGACAAAAAGCGCAATTGAGCTTGCCAAGGAGTATGATGTACAGCTGCACGTACTGCACATAAGCACAGCCAGAGAGCTGGAGCTGCTGACAGCGGCATCTACCGACAACAAGAAGATATATGCCGAGGTGACTCCTGCGCACCTCACCTTCTGCGACGAGGATTACAAGAAACTGGGAACACGCATAAAGTGTAACCCCGCAATAAAGAGCGCCAGAGACCGCGATGCCCTGCGCAAGGCGATATACGAGAACAGGATAGACCTTATAGGTACCGACCACGCTCCCCACCACCCCGACGACAAGGTCGGCGGCGCCCTGAAAGCCGCATCGGGAATGCCCAGCATACAGTTCTCGTTGCTTGCAATGCTACGTCTTGTCGACGAGGGAGTATTGTCAATAGAGACACTTGTGGAGAAGATGTGCCACGCACCTGCACGACTGTTCAAGATTCATCATCGCGGCTATCTGCGCAAGGGTTATATTGCCGACTTTGTACTGCTGGACCCCAAAGCCGCACATACAATAAAGAAGGAGGAGATACTGAGCAAATGCGGATGGAGTCCCTTCGAAGGCGAGACATTCAACTGGAGCGTGCGCCAGACCTGGGTAAATGGAGAGTGCGTATACAAGGACGGAGCCATCAACGACGAGGTGCGAGGCAAAGCCCTGCGATTCGACCGATGAGAAGGAAACACCTCACATACAAGCCCCACGAATTGATACCCTATATCAACTGGGACTACTTCTTTCACGCCTGGAGCATACCCCCGCAGCAACAGACAGAGGCAGCAGGGAAACAACTGCAGCAAGATGCTGTAGCCCTCATAGAAGAGAGTGGCTGCCGTGTACACGCACTGTTCGCTTTATGCGAAGCTCACAGCACGGGCGACAACATAGACATTGAAGGGAGAATGCTGCCTCTGCTCAGGCAGCAGCACGCGTTGCCCGGAAAGCCCAACCTGTGCCTGAGTGACTTTGTATCGCCATACAACGACCGCATAGGACTGTTTGCCACAGCCATAGAGAGCAGTTTCGAAGAGAACAAGAACAGCGGCGACCCCTACACAAGCCTGCTCATACAGACTGTAGCCGACCGTCTTGCCGAAGCCGCCGCCACTCGCCTGCACCTCGATGTACGCACAAAAGGCTCACTATGGGGCTACTCGCCCGACGAGCAGCACACCATCGACGAACTGCTGCACGAGAAGCATCCGGGAATACGCCCGGCTGTGGGTTACCCCTCTTTGCCCGACCAGTCTGTCATATTCATAATAGACGAACTGCTCAACCTTTCCGACGCAGGAATTACCCTGACTACAAGCGGCGCAATGCAGCCGCACGCCTCGGTGTGCGGCATTATGATTGCACACAGCGCAGCACGCTATTTTGCAGTGGGCAACATATGCGACGAGCAGCTGCACGACTATGCCAACAGGCGCGGAATACCCGCCGAGACACTGCGCAAATACCTTGTCCGCAACATATAAGCATAATATATTATCCCCTTTTCTATTGGGTAAAAAGAAAAAAACAGTATATTCGCGGAAAATATCTAACAAATAGACGCTATGAGAAAAATTCTTCACCCCCTTTATGTGCTTTATCAATTGTGCTTTGCTCTATGGGCAGGCATATTGCTCACTTTTTTGGCATCGTTTGCAATCTGGTTCTTTGGTGGATTTCTTAAGCTGAAGAACGGAGACTACTACCCCGCAGTAATATGGTGCCGCCTGATGTGCATAATATTCCTCATTCCCATAAAGATTGTAGACCGCAGCAAATACGTAAAGAAGGACGAGAATTATGTATTTGTAGCCAACCACCAGGGAATGTTCGACATATTCATCCTCTACGGTTATATGACAAAGAACTTCAAGTGGATGATGAAAAAGTCGTTGCGCAAGGTACCTATGCTCGGTCTTGCCTGCGAAAAGACCGACCACGTGTTCGTCGACCGCACAACACCACAGAAGGACATCCTGCGCAAGTCGCTCAACATACTCAAGAGCGGAAAATCGATGGCAATATTCGCCGAGGGTACACGCAGTGACAACGGCAAGCTGGGAGTATTCAAGAAGGGAGCATTCGTTGTAGCCAATATGGCACAGAAGAGCATTATCCCCATCTCTATCCAGGGAGCATACGACATTCTGCCCAAAGGCTGCTGGTGCGCACACTGGTCGCCCGTGATATTGACATTCCACGCACCCATCGAGTGCAAGGGACGCGACAGCGAGAATGTGGAGTACCTTATGAGAGAGACCCGCGCCGCAATTGCAAAGACACTCGGCGAGGAGTAATTCATTAACCGTCTAAAAAGCAAAACAATATGTACGACATAGCAATAATAGGAGCAGGACCTGCCGGATATGTGGCAGCCGAGAATGCCGGCGCCAAAGGACAAAAGGTAATTCTCTTTGAAAAGAAGGAACTTGGCGGCGTATGCCTCAATGAGGGCTGTATACCCACAAAGACCCTGCTTTACAGCGCAAAGATGTACGACCACGCACAGGGTGGCAAGAAATACGGCATCACAGCGCAGGAGGTTGCGTACGACTACAAGAAGATTGCCGACCGCAAGACAAAGGTGGTACGCAAGCTCGTAGCCGGAATAAAGATGAAGATGGAGCACCACAACGTAGAGGTTGTGCGTGGCGATGCTTATATACAGAGCGGCGACGTGAATTGCATAAACATCACCTGTGGGGAGCAGACATACCAGGCAGCAAAGTTGCTCATCTGCACAGGAAGCGAGGCATTCGTCCCCCCTATTCCCGGAGTAGAGAACAACCCCACAATACTCACCAACCGCGAGATACTGTCGCTGACAGCTGCTCCCGAGAGCCTTGTAGTGATTGGTGGTGGGGTAATAGGTATGGAGTTCGCGAGTTTCTACAACAGCCTGGGCATCCCCGTGACAGTAATTGAAATGCTGCCCGAGATTCTGGGAGGCATCGACAGGGAAATAAGCGAGATGCTGCGCTCAATCTATGCAAAGAAAGGCATCAAATTCCATTTGAGCAGCAAGGTGACAGCCATAGAGGGCAACACCGTACATTTTACCGACTCCGAGGGTAACGGTTCGTCCATCGAGGGCGACAAGATACTGATGAGCGTAGGCCGCCGTCCCGTACTGCAGGGCTATGGACTCGAGAATATCCCCGTAGCAGTTGAGCGCGGAATAAAAGTAAACGAATATATGCAGACATCGATGCCGAATGTATACGCAGCAGGCGACGTGACTGGTTTTTCACTACTGGCGCACACAGCCAGCCGCGAGGCCGAAGTTGCCATAAACCACATACTGGGCGTTGAGGACAAGATGGAGTACAACGCAATACCGGGCATTGTATACACCAACCCCGAAGTAAGCAGCGTGGGACTCACCGAGGAACAGGCCGAGGCGCAGGGCATCGCATACCGTTTGAGCAAACTCCCTATGACATACGCAGGACGCTTTGTAGCCGAGAACGAGGGACAGACCGGACTATGCAAGATTCTCACGACTCCCGACGGCAAGGTCCTTGGCGTACATATGCTTGGAAACAGTTCAAGTGAGTTCATATGTGCAGCCTGTATGTCAATAACCAACGGACTGACGGCAGAACAGTTGCGCCGCACGGTATTCCCCCACCCCACAGTGTGCGAGATACTGAAAGAGGGCGTATTTGAGATTTGACACCGGTACAGCCAAGGTACAATTTACGACAACAAATAAAAAACAATAGTTCTTAGGTTTATTTGATAAAAAGTATTTCCTTTGTACTATAAAACAAATATATCACAAAGATGAAAGAGTGTAGGGTAAAACCAACCAACGGAAAATTAGGTGTTATGTGCGTTGGACTTGGCGCAGTAACAACCACCACAATAATAGGCGTGCTTATGTCGCGCAAAGGACTCTCCAAGCCTACGGGCTCATTTGCTTGTGACGGCATAATGCGCTTGGGCAAAGGAGCCGACAAGATTTACAAGGAGGTAAAGCACATCCTTCCCATTGCCTCGCTCGATGACATTGTATTCGGAGCGTGGGATTTGTACGAGGACGACGCCTACGATGCAGCCATCAAGGCAAGCGTGCTCCGTCAGGGCGACATTGAGCCTGTAAAGGATGAGCTCAAGGCAATACGCCCCTACAAGGCGCTTTTCGACAAGAACTATGCGACAAACATCGACGGCCCCAATGTAAAGACCGGCGAGACACGCTGGGACCTTACCGAGCAGTTGCGTCAGGACATACGCAACTTCAAGGAGGAGAACGGATGCGAGCGCGTAGTGGTAATATGGATAGCAAGTACCGAGAAATATATTCCCCGCGACGAGACTGTACACGGTTCACTTGCGGCATTCGAGGCTGCGATGAAGGCCAACGACACCGAGCGAGTGGCTCCAAGTATGTGCTACGCATACGCAGCAATGCGCGAAGGCTGCCCCTTTGTAATGGGAGCACCCAACCTTTGCATTGACATTCCTGCAATGTGGGAGCTTGCCGACGAAGAGAGAGTACCCATCACAGGCAAGGACTTCAAGAGCGGACAGACAATGATGAAGACCGTTCTTGCCCCCGCCTTCTTCACCCGTCAGCTTGGAGTGACAGGCTGGTTCTCGACCAACATATTGGGTAACCGCGACGGAGTGGTACTCGACGCACCCGAGAATTTCGAAACCAAGCGCCGTAGCAAGATGTCGGCAGTAGAGAATATTCTCGACAGCGACATTTACCCTGACCTGTACTCGGACATCTATCACAAGGTACGCATCAACTACTACCCCCCTCGCGGCGACGAGAAGGAGAGTTGGGACAACATTGACATATTCGGATGGATGGGCTACCCGATGACCATAAAAGTCAACTTCCTGTGCCGCGACTCCATTCTGGCAGCACCTCTTGTACTCGACCTCATTCTCTTCAGCGACGTTGCACTGCGTGCAGGAGAGTATGGCATACAGGAGTTTATGTCATTCTATTGCAAGGCACCTATGCACAAGGACGGGGAGAAGCCCGTACACGACCTGTTCAAACAGTTTGCAATGCTCAAGAACAAGATAAGGGAGCTTGCAGGCTACGAGCCCGACCAGGAACTCGATTGACATTTTCACATAAAAAGAGTATAAGAAAAGCAACAATATAGCAGTTGACCCAAATATCATTTGTCATACTGAGCAAAGCGAAGTATCTCTTTTTTACGTGACTTTGAGATCCTTCACTTCCGTTCAGGATGACAAGTCCGCGAAGAAAGTGAGCTGCGGGTCAACATCTATATTATTACCATAAGAAATATGCAATATTCGTGTGAATATTGCATATTTCTTCAATTTTTACCGCATACAACCCTATTTTCTGCATTTTTATTATGGATTTAATGGAAATATATATATTTTTGCAGCCACAAAAACAGAAATAGGATGAAAATAAAGAACTCACGCCTCGACGCAATACGCCTCATACTCTCTACACAGGAGATAGGCAGTCAAGAAGAACTCTTGAACGAACTTGCCAAAGAGGGCTTTACACTGACACAAGCAACATTGTCGCGCGACCTGCACCAATTGCGGGTTGTCAAGACTGTAGGTGTACAAGGAAAATACCGCTACGTGCTCACACGTCCGCACCAATACCGCCACGACGGTCCCGAGGGCGAGATGCGCCCGATAGCTCCAACAACGGAGATAAACGGCTTCCTGTCGATAAAATTCTCGGGCAACATTGCTGTCATACGCACAAAGCCAAGCTATGCAAGCACATTGGCCTACCACATTGACGCATACAACTTTCCCGAGGTAGCAGGCACAATTGCAGGAGACGACACTGTGATGCTCGTAATATCGGAGAGCGCAACACGAGGAGCTGTCCTGAAAGCCCTCAGAAGCATTATACCTAATTTATAATATATACAACCGGACAAATGGAAGAAAACATAGAAAAAAAATATAAGATAGACGTACTTGTTGCCGATGCTTCGCACGAGAAGTATGTAGACGAGATACTCGAGACAATAAGTGCAGCTGCAAAAGTACGCGGTACAGGAATTGCCAAAAGGACACACGAATATGTGGCACAGAAGATGCGCGAAGGAAAAGCCGTAATAGCACTGAGCGAGGAGGGCGAATTTGCAGGATTCTGCTACATTGAGAGCTGGGGCAACAGACAGTACGTTGCAAACTCGGGACTTATCGTATGCGAGAAGTTCCGCCGTCACGGCCTTGCAAAGAGAATCAAGAAGAGAGCATTCGACCTGTCACGCGAGAAGTGGCCCGATGCAAAGCTCTTCGGACTCACAAGCGGCGGTGCTGTTATGAAGATCAACACCGAACTGGGATACGTGCCCGTTCCCTTCTCGGAACTTACCGACGACGAGGCATTCTGGAAAGGCTGCCAGGGATGTGTGAACCACGACGTGCTTATGCGCACCGACCGCCGTTACTGCATCTGCACAGCAATGCTCTACGACCCCGCAAAGCACAAATGACCCCAAGAAGCTGTTTTAAATTTATATCGCCAAGTTTTTATAGAGCAAAAATAGGGTGTTTATTTATTTTTTAAGGGCGCATAGCAGGCTATGTAACCGTAAAAAAAGAAAGAAACAGACATTTTTGAACATAAAAACGGCGAAACAATCAGCTTCTATTAAGAAAATATTTTTAGAAATTTAAAACAGTTTCTAGGAACATAATTGAACAAACAAAAAACAACATATACAGATATGAGCAAGAAGAAAGTAGTGGTTGCATTCAGCGGAGGACTCGACACCTCTTTCACTGTAATGTACCTTGCAAAAGAGAAAGGCTACGAAGTTTACGCAGCCTGCGCAAATACCGGAGGCTTCAGCCCCGAACAGCTTAAACAGAACGAAGAAAATGCATACAAGCTTGGAGCAACAAAATATGTGACACTCGACGTGACACGCGAGTACTACGACAAGAGCCTGCGCTATATGATATACGGCAATGTGCTGCGCAACGGCACATACCCCATCTCCGTATCATCGGAGAGAATATTCCAGGCACTTGCAATTGCACGATATGCCAACGAGATTGGCGCATCGGCAATAGCACACGGCTCGACAGGTGCAGGCAACGACCAGATACGCTTTGATATGACATTCCTTGTACTCGCACCCGGAGTGGAGATCATCACCCTCACACGCGATATGGCACTCACACGCGAATATGAGATAAACTACCTCAACGAGAATGGCTTCAGTGCCGACTTCACCAAGCTCAAGTACTCATACAACGTAGGTATCTGGGGAACATCAATCTGTGGCGGCGAGATTCTCGACTCGGCACAGGGACTGCCCGAGAGCGCCTACCTCAAGCAGGTCGAGAAGAGCGGCGAGGAGGAGCTTCGCCTCACATTCGAGGAGGGCGAGCTCAAGGCTGTCAACGGCGAGAAGTTCGACGACCCCATCAAGGCCATACAGAAAGTGGAGGAGATTGGAGCCCCCTACGGTATTGGACGCGATATGCACGTGGGCGACACAATAGTGGGCATCAAGGGCCGCGTAGGCTTTGAGGCAGCAGCACCTATGCTCATCATCGGTGCACACAAATTCCTTGAGAAATACACACTGAGCAAATGGCAGCAGTACTGGAAGGATCAGGTAGCCAACTGGTATGGTATGTTCCTGCACGAGAGCCAGTATCTTGAGCCCGTGATGCGCGACATAGAGGCTATGCTCGAAAGTTCACAACGTAACGTGACAGGTACAGCCATCCTCAAACTGATGCCCAAGCACTTTGAGACTGTTGGAGTAGAGTCGCCCAACGACCTTGTGAAGAACAAGCTCGGCGAATATGGCGAAATGCAGAAGGGATGGACTGCCGAGGAGGCAAAAGGCTTCATCAAAGTGACCTCTACACCCCTACGTGCATACTATCTTAACCACCCCGACGAAAAAATTTAAGAAGACTATGATTAGAGTTGGAATTATAGGAGGTGCCGGATACACCGCAGGCGAGCTTATCCGCCTGCTCATAGGCCACCCCGACGTAGAGATATGCTTTGTAAACAGCAGCAGCAATGCCGGCAACAAGATAACAGCAGTACACGAAGGACTGCTGGGCGATACCGACCTTGAGTTCACCAGCGAACTTCCGCTGGAGGAAATTGACGTGCTCTTCTTCTGCACCGCACACGGTGACACACGCAAGTTCCTCGAGAGCCACACGTTGCCCGACGGACTGAAAGTGATTGACCTGTCAATGGACTACCGCATAAAGAGCAACGAGCACGACTTCATCTACGGTCTGCCCGAGCTCAACCGCCGCCACACCTGCAAGAGCCGCTACGTGGCCAACCCCGGTTGCTTTGCCACCTGCATAGAGCTTGCGCTGCTCCCTCTTGCCAAGGAGCACCTTCTTAAGGGCGACGTATCGGTGAATGCCATTACCGGCAGCACTGGCGCAGGTGTAAAGCCCTCGGCATCGACACACTTCAGCTGGCGTAACAACAACATAAGCATATACAAGCCTTTCGAGCACCAGCACGTGCCCGAGATTATGCAGAGCATCAAGCAGTTGCAGCCCGATTATGAAGGCTCGATAGACTTCATCCCCTATCGCGGCGATTTCCCCCGCGGAATTTTCGCCACAGTGGTTGTAAAATGCGACACCGACATTGAGACACTCTACAAGATATACGAACACTACTACGAGCGCGACTCGTTCACACACGTAGTACCCACTCCCCTCGACCTCAAGCAGGTAGTAAACACCAACAAATGCCTCATACACCTTGAGAAGCACGGCGACAAGCTGCTCATCACCTCAATCATCGACAACCTTTTGAAGGGAGCAAGCGGTCAGGCAGTACACAATATGAACCTGCTCTTCGGCCTTGCCGAGACAGTGGGTCTTATGCTCAAGCCCTCGGCATTTTAATAAGACAAGGAGAAAAGAAGAATGAAACTATACGATGTTTATCCGCTCTTCGACGTGAACATTGTCAAGGGCGAAGGCTGCAAGGTTTGGGACAACAAAGGAACAGAATATCTCGACCTTTACGGCGGACACGCAGTAATCTCCATAGGACACTGCCACCCCAAATACACCCAGGCTATCAGCAGCCAGGTTGCCACACTCGGCTTCTACTCGAACTCTGTCATAAACACCCTGCAGAGCACATTGGCCGAGACACTCGGACGTATTAGCGGCTACGAGGACTACAGCGCGTTCTTTGTGAACTCGGGTGCCGAGGCCAACGAGAATGCACTCAAGCTATCGTCGTTCCACAACGGCAAGAGCAGGGTGATTGCCTTCAGGAAGGCTTTCCACGGCAGGACCTCCCTTGCAGTGGAGGTTACCGACAACCCCAAGATAATTGCCCCCATCAATGCCAACAACCACACGACATACGTGCAGATGGGCGACATTCAGGCTGTGAAGGAAGAGCTTGCCAAAGGTGATGTGACTGCAGTTATCATAGAAGGCATACAGGGTGTAGGCGGAGTGAGGATCCCTGACGTGGAATTCCTGCAACAGTTGCAGGAGGAGTGCCACGCAACGGACACCACCCTCATACTCGATGAGATACAGAGCGGTTGCGGACGCAGCGGAAAATTCTTTGCCCACCAGTGGGCAGGCATACGTCCCGACATCATCACGCAGGCAAAGGGTCTGGGCAACGGCTTTCCAATAGGCTGCGTGCTCATAAGCCCCAAATTCACCCCGTGGGCCGGACAGCTCGGAACAACATTCGGCGGCAACCACCTTGCCTGTGCTGCCGCACAGGCTGTGCTCGACGTAATGGAGGAGGAGCAGCTGGTGGAGAATGCAAATGCCACAGGCGAGTATCTTATGTTTCTTGATAGTGATGACTGGTATGAGCCAGATATAGTTGAACGATATATCTCGCACATCAACGAGACCGATATA